>JAYVWV010000035.1:0-51472 GCA_043785755.1 Candidatus Moraniibacteriota bacterium | reverse complement strand
CTAGTAGTCGCCGGTCTTCTCTACCTCACGGCCGCCGGCGATGAGCATCGAATAGAACTCGCCAAACGAGCCACCTATTTTTCAGTTATCGGTTTGGTGATTGTGTTGGGGGCACTGGTGATTGTGACGACGCTGACCCAAATCATTTCGTAAAACAGAAACATAAAAAGAAATATTCATCGTTAGTCTCTTTGGTGAGGGAGTGACATGAAAAAAAGAAAGGAGGTGAGAACTATGAACAAAATTAAAAACGTTCTGTATGGTGCAGCTGGAGCGGCTATCGCTTTGGCACCGGCCGTCGCCTCGGCCCAGTGGGGGAAGGGCGTGACCAATGCTGGTACGGGTGGTACCCCGCAGGGGACTATCACTGATATTATCGGACAGACGATGAACTGGCTTTTGGCTCTCCTCGGTTTCCTCGGTATTATCGGTTTCGTCATCGCTGGTATCCTTTATCTCACCGCAGCTGGTGACGAGGATCAGATCGATCGAGCCAAGAAGGCTATGATGTACTCCATCATCGGAGTCGTTGTCGCTCTTCTGGGTTACGTCATCCTCCAGGCCGTCAACACCTGGCTCGGAGGCGCAAGCTCCACATTCTAGTGTGAGGAGATGTACAGCAATCGACAAAGCAGCCACTCGTTTCGTCGAGTGGCTTTTGTTTTGGAGTGAAAAGCGCTATCATGGAGGAGTAATGTTGTTGGTGCAATGAAGCAGTGTGTCACTCTGAGTGCAACGAAGAAGCTGAGCTAAAAAGAAAAGTTTTAAAAGAAAGGAGGTGAGAAGATATGAATAAAATAAAAAACGTTTTGTACGGAGTAGCGGCTACTGGTTTGGCTTTGACCCCACTTACGGTATTTGCTGTGGACCCGTGGACTACCGGGTATAACCGTGCCCAAGCTTCCGGTGTCCCGCAGGGTACGCTCACGGATATCGTGTGGTACACCATGGACTGGCTGTTGGGCCTCCTCGGTTTTCTTGGCATCATTGGTTTCGTCATTTCCGGCATTCTCTATCTCACCGCGGCGGGAGATGAGAAACGGGCTGAACAGGCCAAGGAAGCGATGAAGTACTCTATCATCGGAGTCGTTGTCGCTCTACTTGGCTTTGTCGTCATCCAGGCTGTCAACTCGTGGCTTCAGGGGAACAATGCTGGCTTCTGATTTTTGGTATTTTCAAAAACCATCCGCGTGGCGGGTGGCTTTTTGTTTTCGATGCAGTTGTTTTTTCGCTCGAAAAAAGCTATCATGGAGGCACGTGTGAGTCCGTGCTGCCCTCCGGCAGTCTAATACAAATAGTAATCTCCCTTATGAAGATGAAGCGTTTATTTTACTCCTTGGCCGCTTCCTTTTTTTTGCTGACCGCGTTGGTGACGACGGCGCAGGCGGTGCCCTGTCCGGCCAACTATGATGGGAGCACAGGTGTCTGTATCCCGACCAATACTGGACTGTCCTCGGCCCCTGTCTCTGGTATTCTGAGTAATCTCATGTCGTGGCTCCTGGGTATCCTCGGCGTCATTGGTATTATGGCCTTTGTCATTTCTGGTATGCAGTATCTCCTGTCAGCCGGTGATGAGAAGACCGCCGAGACAGCTAAGACCAACATGAAGTATTCCATCATTGGTATCATCGTGGCTCTTTCAGGCTTCATCGTCATTCAAGCAGTCAACACGGCTCTCAAAGCCACCTCTTCCAATTTCTAATGCTTTTGTTATGACGAGCGGTCGGCAGAGAGGCGTTGCTGTTGGGGGGGTGATACTGATGGGTCTCATGATGTTCTTTTTCGTGGTGTTGGTGGCTCATGGGGCGGGGTCTGGCGGCGATACTATTGTTGATGTCAAGAATCCTCTTGATTTTAATACGGTTCAAGAAGTACTTGGGTCACTCCTTGGTTGGTTACAGGGGCTTATCGTCATCCTCTCGCTCATCTTTATCGTCATCGGGGCCTTTTTCTACATCACCTCGGCTGGCAACGAAAATCGCCTGGCGCTCGGCAAGGGTGCCATCACTGCGGCGATGGTGGGCTTGGCCCTCGGTTTGGCGGCACCGTCGTTTCTCAAACAGATTGGTGATATCTTGGGCTGGGGCGCCACCGATAGTGCTGCGGCTGCCGGCGCCAAGTCACTGGTCGAAATCGTGAGAGGGGTGCTCGACTTTCTCCTCTCGGTCATCGGCGTCATCGGTATCATCATGATGATCATCGGTGGACTCATGTACTTGACTGCCGCTGGGGATGAGAGCCGGGCCGAAACGGGTAAGAAAATCGTCACCTACTCTATCATCGGGATTGCTATCGCTTTAGCAGCACTCGTCATTGTTTCTTGGGTCGCAGGATTCTTCTCCTCATAAACGCTATGCAAATTCTAAAAAGAAATACGGTGGTTTTGATGGGCTTCGTTTTTTTTGGCGGTCTCTTGGCGTTGACGCCTGAATTGACATTGGCTGCGGGTTCGAGTGGGGGCCCTGATATGTACATTAATCCGCTTAAGTTCAATTCTATAGGGGGTGTCCTTGGTGAGGCACTGCTCCAGCTTCAGAAGATTATCGTCATCTTGGCCATCATCTTTATTATCATTGGTGCTCTCCTCTATATCACCTCGGCTGGCAACGATAGTCGGATGACTTTGGCCAAAAGTGCTATCGTGGCGGCCCTCATCGGACTCGCCCTCGGTTTGGCGGCACCATCGTTCCTCAAAGAAATCGCCACGATCCTCGGTTGGAACAACATCGTCGACGCTACTGGCACTGTGGCGGGTGCGACGACTTTCACTCAGATTGCCACCAAGGTATTAGAATTCTTCCTTTCTATCTTGGGCGTCATCGCGCTTATCATGCTGGTTATCGGCGGCTTGGCCTATCTGACGGCGGCCGGCGACGAGAATCGGGCCGAAACGGGGAAGAAGATTGTTACTTATTCCATCATCGGTATCGCTATCGCTTTTTCCGCGCTGATTATCGTCACGCAGATCGCTACGTTTTTCACGCCATAGTCCTCGAAAATCAAAACAAAAAAAGAAGGCGGGTACTGTGTGTTGCACAGTATCCGCCTTTTTGACTTCGGAGCACTGGATCGCTATTCCAGCCGTTCTATTTCCAGGCTGTAGTGGCCCGTGTTGTCATCAAACCAATCCTTCCTCGGAGGGAGGTTGAGGCTGGCCTGGATGACCTGTCCCTTCTTCAGCTCGAACTCCGGCGCTCGCACCTCTTGCGAGAATGCCAGTGCCCACCGGCCGGCCTGACCAGCTCTGGCGATGATGGCACCGACGTGCTCATTGAAGGGTGCTTGTCGGCGTAACTCCCTCACCGCGTCTGGGTTTCCGCTCCAGTAGGCGAGGAAAATCCCTTCCGGGCGAAGGACCAATTGCTCGATACCACCGCCGCCGGTCTTGTCTCGTTCCCGGGCCAGAGTCATCTTGTGTGACTTGATGGCCAGACGGTAGCGTCCGTCTTTGTCTACGGCCACGCTCTGGCAGACGCCCTGGCTTTGCTGCCAAGACTTCAAACCAAGTTCGCAGTCGAACTCGTCGACCACCACCCATCGGGCAGAAGTGAAACCGTTGAGGACATTGGTGACCCCGCTGGCTATGGCTTGCGGACTCGGTATCACCACACCGCCCGTCGGTTCATCATGTTGCGGCTCACCGACGAATGCCTTGTAGACAAACACGGAGAGGGACACGAACAGAATGAGCGAGGTGATGCGCGGGTACCACTTGAGAGGCGAGCCTTTGAAGACCAGCCACATGAGAAGTCCTGCCAGGACGATGAAGATCGGGAGGATCGCGTAGGGGTTCTTGATGTGAAACGTCCCCATGACGACAAAGACCACCGTCACGAAGTAGGCCAGTTGCGCCGACATACGGACGTAACGCCCGATCCACTTCCAGGCTTCATCGGCGATGTTGCTGAGGCTTAAGTCTGGGAACGGTTTCCCGCCCTCAGACAAAAGCTCCTTCAACCGATTGATACTCCAGTCCTTCGGGAGTCCATCGGCGACTCCTACGGTGGCTGCCCCCAGGATTCCCCAGGGGTGATGGGTGAAGTATGCCCAGACGATCAGGAAAGCGGCGGCGAACACGAAGTTCACAATCGCATATCCTGCCGTGTTGAACGCGGCTCCCACACTCACCAAGACCAACGCCGAGGCCACCACCGAGCAGAAGCCTAGGAAGTACCACTTCCTGATGGTGTGCGCCTTGGCCTCCAGCCGACTCTTGATGATGCCCAGTTCGGCATCAGTGTTTCTTTCGACTGCCATGCCAATCTCCTTGATCAGTGAAATTTGAACCACCAGATGGCGGTACCGAGTAGTGCGATTGCACCACCCACTAAGCTAAAGATCCAGGGCAGCCACAGGATGAGCAGGAATGTCGTCCCCGCACCCATGGCGATCTTGAACCACTTCGGGAGCGGAGCTTTCTTCAGGTCCTCAGTCTCCTGCGTGATGGCAACAAGGCCCTGGTCAAGAGCGTTTGACAGCTCTTGCTCACGCGCATCACCCTCGGGGAGGCTTCGGAGGTGCTCGTTCGTGTCACGATCGAGCACCAGTTTTGCTGCCGCGTGGTAGGCGCCGCCGGCCACTTTCGTGCCAGCCGCCGCCGCCCATTCCGCGGTTATTTCGTCGACAGACTTCTCTTGAATGAAGCCAGCCGAGATGAGGTAGGCGATGGCTCCCGCTACTGCCTGGCTCTTTACCAGCTCGGACACGAGTATCAGGTGTTTGACCCGAGGGTCATCCGCCGTCCATTCATAGTCGAGGGGTAGGCGTTCGAACTTATGCTCCGTCTTCTCTGTGCCTGGCAGTGGGTCCTGTTGACCGCCCTGTTGGTTGCCTCGCCGCCGCGGTTGTGCGGCTGCTGGCTGTTGGAGCGGATCGCCGAGTTGTTCAAATTTGGTAATGGTCCTCCAGACCCGTACCTCTTTGAACCGCTCGGTCAGGGTCAGCGAAGTGAGGTTTTTGCGCCAATCGGTCCGCTGATGTCCCTTGAGCGCTACCCGTACCTGGATCACGCTCGCCAGGTGATCTGCACCACCTGAGAGCTGCGCCAGGGCGGTGTCGACAGCGATGAGAATCGCCTTGTCGTCACGCGCCAACGGATTCACCGACGCTACCTGCTGCTTGAGCGGATCCTCGATTTTGGCAGCGGGAGCCGCGGCAGGTGGTGTGCCGGGCGGAACTGGCTTTCTCAAGAACTGAGAAATAAACGCAGAGGTGAGGCCGAGGTCGGCCAAGATTTCGGCAATGCTTCCGAGGGCCATGGTGATCTCCTTAGATCAGTTGGTTGTAAAGGTGCGGGCTTGTGGAAAGCGAATTCTCCCCACAAGTGTCACAGTCCCCGCACCTCGCGGTGGATGATTCTGTAACCGTCCATTATAGCATAAAAAAGCAGAAAAGTCAATGGAAAGCGGCCAAATACTACTCTTGAGGTGCATAAGCACAAGAAATGGCTTATATAAGAAGAAAAACAGCACTTTTATACATATCTACTTTCTTTCCTCGCCCGTTCTTTTCACTGCACACACAAGGTAACGGTCGTGCTATACTGTGTGCAGAGGGAAAGAAATAGAAATACTCTGTCTTTGCTCAATAAGCTCTGGTTCAATGAGGCGAGTAACTCGAGTATGTCGCAAGAGGAAAATAAAGACGAAAAAAACAGGAAGAAACAGATTGAGCTTGTAAAGACAGCTCTCGCTTTTATCGCTGTGCTCGGCGTCGTCCCGCTGGTAGCAGTGGTCCCTGGGGTGATGAAAGCGATCGCGCCTTTCGTTCGGCAAAAGCGTCGCTATCGCACGCCGACGTATGTGGCGGGAATGGTCGGAAGGCTGCAGAAAAGAGGATTGATCACGACGTATCGGGAGGGTGGTATTTTGATCGCAAAACTCACCGAAAAGGGAGAACGTGAGCTTTTGAAACACAAGCTCAAGGAGTCAGGGCAGAAGAAACAACGCTGGGACGGGAAGTGGCGGGTGGTTATTTTCGATATTTGTGAAACGAAAAGAGGCAGAAGGGATCAGATAAGGAAAAGTATTTTCCGATTTGGATTCCTGAGACTCCAGGACAGCGTCTGGGTGTACCCCTACCAGTGCGAAGAGCTGGTAGCGCTTTTGAAAGCCGAGTGTCATTTGGGTGGGGAGCTTCTCTATATGACAGTGGAGAGGGTCGAAGACGATGCAAGACTAAGAAAGTCGTTTGGCCTTCCATAAGATTTCCTCAGTCTTATAATATGCACACATATAGTAACGACCGTTACTGTGCGTGCGCATGTGGGGATGGACAAAAAATAAGGTTGTGGGGGGTAGAGAAGTCTTCTAAAGTGTTTATTTAGGACACATCTTTGCCTTAAATGGCCCTGGGTCCAGAGCATATGGGTGATGCAAAGGTATCGAAATATTATGGGTGGTTGACAAAATCGATTTTTTCGCCTATACTAGGGCTACAGTCTCAAGGTATGAAGGGTTCGCTAGTAAGCGAGCTTTTTTCGTTCCTCGTCCGGGAAAAGTGTTTTTCGGGACATGTCAGAGTAGGGGTTTTGAGTGTTAATTTGAAGAAAACTACTAATTTTCATACAACCGTATGGCCAGGAAAAAAGCAGTCAAAGAAGAAGTCATAGAAGAGGAAGAAGGGGCAGCCGATGAAGGCAGTCTTTCGGGGCGCTTAGGCGAATTCGGGAGTGCCGTCATGCAGATCGCCGATGAGAAGGGTATCTCGCGCGAGCGGGTGCTCGAAGTAGTAGAGGCCGCCTTGGCCGCTGCCTACAAGAAGGACTATGGCAAGAAGGGCCAGGTCATCCGGGCCAAGTTTGATGAGGTGGCGAAGAGCGCCAGCTTCTTTTTGGTCAAGGAAGTGGTGGATGAAAACACCCGTGAATTTGTCGAGGTTTCTGATGAAGAATTGGCCGCGACTGAGGCCGAGGCGATAGCAGACAAAAGGCGGGTTGGCCACAGGGAGGATGACATCATCACACCCATGGGCGACGGTGATGAGGAACGCTTGCCACGCTACAACCCGGAGCGCGATATGCTTTTGGAAGAAGCCAAAAAAATCAAGAAGGACACAACTCTTGGCGAGCTGATCGAATTGCCACTTCCTCCTTATGAGGAGTTCGGTCGCGTGGCTGCTCAGACGGCCAAGCAGGTGATCATCCAGCGTATCCGCGAGGCGGAACGTCAGAGCATGTTCGACGAATACAAAGAAAAAGAAGGCCAAGTGGTCAATGGAACCGTGCAGCGAGTCGAGGGTCGCAATGTCTTTGTTGATCTCGGCAAGTCCACAGGCGTCCTCTTTCCTTCGGAGCAGATCGAAGGCGAAACCTACCGCACGGGGCAGCACATCAAGGTGTATCTGGTGCGAGTCGAGTCCGACAGTAAGGGTCCGGGCATGCTTTTGTCGCGTACTCATCCAGAAATGGTGCGTCATTTATTTTCTTTGGAAGTACCAGAAGTTTTCACTGGCACGGTACAGATCAAGGCGCTGGCCCGTGAGGCTGGTTCTCGGACCAAGATCGCTGTCTTTTCCGATGAGGAAGGGGTCGACCCGATTGGCTCCTGCGTGGGTCAGAAGGGGACGCGTGTCCAGACGATCATCGATGCGCTCGGTGGTGAGAAGATCGATATCATTGAATGGAACGAGAACACCGAGAAGTTTATCGCGGCTGCTCTGTCTCCCGCCAAAGTTTTGAACGTGAAGCTTTTCGAAGAAGAGATGCGCACGCTCGTCACGGTGCCGGAAGATCAACTGTCGCTCGCTATCGGTAAGCGCGGTCAGAATGTGCGTTTGGCAGCCAAGTTGGTTGGTTGGAAGATCGATGTGACTGGTGCTGGCAAGCCAGCGGAAGAGGCTGCCGGGGAAGCTGTTACTGACATTGCCGTCGAAGAGGCTCCGGTGGAAGAGGCCAAGGAATAATACTGAAAAACACAAAACCCAGAGCACAAAAACCAAACAAAATTCAAAGCACAAAACTTGAAAACGAAGAATTGTGTTTTGAAAATTGTGATTTGTTTGGACTTTGGGTTTTGAAAGTTGGGCTTTGAAAAAATAATTCATAATTTATCAATCCTATGAATCTGTGGCATGAAGTTGGTTCGGGCGATGAAGTTCCCAATATTATAAACGTTATTGTTGAAGTTCCCAAAGGATCACTCAACAAATACGAGATCGACAAGGAGACTGGTCTTATCAAGCTTGATCGTGCGAACTATTCATCGGCGGCGTTTCCAGCTGAATATGGATTTGTTCCTCAGACATTGTGGGACGATGGTGATGCCTTGGATGTGATCATCCTCGCCACTTTTCCAATTCCGACTGGTATTTTGGTAAAGGTGCGCCCAGTGGCGCTGATGGAAATGATCGATACTGGCGAATCTGACTATAAGGTTATCGGTGTACCAGTTGATGATAAGCGTTGGGAAGATGTGCAAGATCTCGATGATATCAATAAACATACCATCAAGGAGATCCAACATTTCTTCGAAACCTACAAGGCTTTGAAGGGGAAGCCGGCAGTGGTAGAAATTCTTGGTTTTAAGGGAAAAGAGGCGACTCTTGAAGCTGTCAAAAAATCAATTGTGATGTATCAAGAAAAGTTTGGCAAGAAGTAATTCTCGAATTGCACTTAACCTATAGAATGTATGCAAGTAACGGTAAAAAAATTACCGGAGTCGCGTGTAGAGATGACCGTCACGTTGCCGTGGGAAGAATGGCAGGGCGAGATCGAACACGCTGCGACCGGATTGGCAGGTCAGATGAAGGTGCCAGGATTTCGTCCGGGCAAAATTCCTCTCCATGTCGTTGAACAACGAGTCGGTAAGCCGGCGCTTCTTCTGGAAGCAGCCGAGCATGTCGTGTCTCATTCGTATGCCAAAGTTTTGGAACAAGAAAAGGTGGATGCTATCGGTCAGCCGGAAGTACATTTAGGCGAAGTGAAAGAAGGTGCCGAATTCACCTACACGGCCGTGACGACCGTTATGCCGGAAGTGAAGCTTGCTTCGTGGCGTGATGCCGTGAAGAAAGTGAATGTTACGTTCAAAAAGAAAGAAGTGGTGGTGGAGGAACAAGATGTCACGAAAGAATTGGAACGTCTGGCCGGGATGCGAGCCAAATTGGTGACCGTCAACCGCGAAGCGCGGCTCGGTGATAACGTCTTGGTGGACTTCATCGTCAAGCAGGATGGCGTCATCATCGAAGGTGGCAAGAGCGACCAACACCCCCTCGTTTTGGGGAAGGGTGTGTTCATTCCTGGGTTCGAGGAAATGTTGGTCGGGATGAAGGAATATGACGAAAAATCTTTTGAGCTCACTTTTCCGAGCGAATATCATGCCAAACATCTGGCTGGCAAGCCTGCCACTTTCGAGGTCAAGATGGGGGTGGTAGAGGAACGTGAGGTGCCAGTGCTCGATGATGCTTTTGCCAAGAGTCTGGGTCACTTTGAGACGTTGGCACAGGTGAAGGAAAATCTGAAGACGGGCATGCTCGTGGAAAAGAAAGAGCAGCATAAGAGTGATCACCGGACAGATATTCTCGATGCCTTGGTGGACAAAGCGACTATCGATCCTCCAAAGCTTTTGATCGAACAGGAGTTGCTCCGCATGACCCATGATTTCGAAACACAACTAGAGCCCATGGGCGTCACGTTTGATGTCTACCTCGAGCAAATGAAAAAGACCAAAGAGGGACTACTCAAAGAGTGGGAACCGCAGGCCAAGAAGCGCCTGGCCGCCCATTTGGTGGTGGAGTCTTTGGCCAAGGAGGAAGATCTCGTTGTGGATCATACGGAGATCGAAATGGAAATGAACAAGGCCATGCAGTACTACAAGAACGTCAAGGATATCGAGAAAAACATGGACTTGGAGCGCCTCTATCACGCGATCGAAGGGCAGTTGCGTAATGAGAAAGTGCTCGCGTGGTTGGAGACCTTGTAAGAATCTTCCTATGAACAACCAATATCTCATTCCGATGGTGGTTGAGAAGACGAGTTTTGGCGAACGCGCCTACGATATCTACTCGCGCCTCCTCAAAGACCGCATCATTTTCATCGGCTCACCGATTGATGATGGAGTGGCCAATGCCATCATCGCCCAGCTTCTTTTTTTGGAGTCGGCCAACCCCAAGGAGGATATCAAGATGTATATCAATTCGCCGGGTGGGTCAGTGACGGCGGCCCTCGCCATCTATGACACCATGCAGTATGTCCGGCCAGAGATCCAGACCATCTGTATCGGGATGGCGGCTTCGGCTGCAGCACTCCTTTTGGCTGCTGGCGAGAAGGGGAAACGTATGGTCCTCCCGAATAGCGAAGTGATGATCCATCAGGTGCTCGGGGGAGCATCGGGCCAGGCGACGGATATCGACATTCATGCTCGTCATATTTTGAAGACGCGTGATCGTTTGAATAAAATTCTGGCCAAACATACCGGTCAGAAATTGGCCAAGATCGAGAAGGATACCGAGCGCGATTACTTCATGACAGCGGAAGAGGCCACCACGTATGGTTTGGTCGACAAGATCCTTTCAGCTGGAAAGAAGTAGCAGGAGACAATGAAGAGCCACTATCGAAAA
This sequence comes from Candidatus Moraniibacteriota bacterium, assembly GCA_043785755.1. Lineage (GTDB taxonomy): Bacteria > Patescibacteriota > Minisyncoccia > Moranbacterales > UBA1568 > UBA1568. The sequence continues at coordinate 40,918 of JAYVWV010000035.1, read as the reverse complement.
AACGAGCCTGCGGGCTCGTTTTTTGTTTCTTGTTGATTGCCTATTGGAGAATAGGCAAGAGACTGGCGCCGTTCATTTCCGGTGGCTTTTGGATCTCCATCATATCGAGGATGGTGGGAGCGACATCGGAGAGGAGACCATTGACTTCGTTCTGTTCACGCATCATCACCTCGGCACTTTTTTCGCGATGATTATCGGGCGTCAGGTACCAGAGTGGGATGGGATTGACGGAGTGTTCGGTGTCGATGGCTCCGGTGGAAGGCTTTTTCAATTCCTCGACGTTGCCGTGATCGGAGGTGATGACAATGGCCCCGCCGGCTTTCAGGATGGCTGGTACGAGGATGGAGAGACTTTTGTCAGTGGCTTCGACGGCCTTGATAGAAGCCTCTTCATTGCCGGTGTGAGCGACCATATCGGCATTGGCGTAATTGGCGAGGATAAAATCGTACTGGTTCTTCTTGAGGCTTTCGAGGAGCGTGTTGGTAATCTGGGGTGAGCTCATCTCGGGGACCTCGTCGAAGTGCGAGACGGCCGGTGAAGGGATGAGCAGGTGGTCTTCTCCTGGGAAGGCTTTTTCATTACCGCCATTGAAGAAGTAGGTGACATGGGCGTACTTTTCCGTCTCAGCGATGCGGAGCTGCTTCTTGTTACTCAGACTCAAGACCTCGCCCAGACTGTTCTTGATGTCTTCTCGGGGGAAGGCGATGTTTACGGGCAGGCCGAGTTCGTATTCGATCAGGGTGGTGAAATGAAGGTCGAGTTTTTCCCGAGTGAATCCGGAAAAATCAGGTAGGACGAAAGCCTGGGTCAGTTCACGGGCTCGATCCTCACGAAAGTTGAAGAAGATGACGGAGTCGCCTTTTTTGATGAGGGCCACGGGGACACCCTTCTCTGTGATGTTGGTCGGTTCGATGTATTCGTCGGTGATGTTTTTACCGTAAGACTGTTCGAGAATGAGAGCGGGATCATCACTGTGCTCGCCCTTGCCTTCCGTCAGCATGCGGTAGGACTTTTCGATGCGATCCCAGTTGTTGTTGCGATCCATGGAAAAGTTGCGCCCGGAAAGACTGGCAATCTTGCCAATGCCAACGAGGCGCATCTCGCGTTGCAGCTCCTTCAGTTGTTGGATACCGGCGGTCGGGGCGGAATCACGTCCGTCAGTGAAGACATGGACATACACTTCTCCCAGGCCTTCGTTTTTGGCCAAGCGCAGGAGGGCGATCAGATGGTCCTTATGGGAATGAACAGAGCCGGAGCTGACCAGACCCATCAGGTGGAGATCGCCTTTGTGCTCCTTGACAGCGGAGACAGTTTCGAGGAGAACGGTATTTTTGAAGAAACTGCCATCCTGGATAGAGAGCGAGATGCGGGGCATGTTTTGGTAGATGACGCGTCCGGCGCCCATGGTCATGTGACCGACCTCGCTATTACCGGCGGTATTCCAGGGGAGACCGACCGAAATACCCGAGGCCTGGAGGGTGGTCATCGGGTAAAAGCGGTTAAGTTTGTCGAAAGTAGGGAGCGTGGCTTCGCGGATGGGGTTGCCGGCCACGTTATTGGAGAGCCCCCAGCCGTCGAGGACGATGAGTACGATAGGTCGATACATGTTTTTTGGTATTTTTCTTTAGGACGTTCTTATCATAGCACCCTTATTTACCTTTTGACAAAAGGCAAAACGAAGACTATGATGGGTTTACAGGTTTTAAACAGTGAATGGCGCGAAGACTCGAATGCGGCTACGAAAATGGCATCTATTGCCCCATATGATGAGAGAATATGAAGCACAAGGAGGCATAATTATGAGTCCAACCCCTATTTTCCAGGAGGGAGAGAATATTTTTTGGTAGCACGAAAATCTCGAGCGGACGCGCCCTACATCGATATGATAGGGTACATACTTATTAGCATGGCCACGTTGGCTATAGGAGTGACGGTCGGATATTTAGTCAGGCAGAATCTGGCGAAGAAACAGCTTTCTACAGCGGAGGGTCAAGCCGCCAGGATGGTGGAAGAGGCCGGTGTGAAGGCTCAGGAAGTGACACTGGAGGCCAAGAACAAGGCTGTCCAGATTTTGGAGGACGCCAAGAAGAATGAGCAGGCTCGGGAGGAAAAGATCATCCTGCAGGAGAAACGCATCGAAAAACGTGAGGAGCAGGTAGAGAAGATGGCTGAGCAGTCGGAGGCCGAGAAGCGCAAACTACTTCAGAAGGCAGACGAGATCCGGGCCATTCGTGAGGAATCAGAGAAACTGCGTGAAGAAGAAATGGTGCGCCTCCAGGAGGTCGCCAAGCTTTCCCAGGAAGAAGCCCAGGGGAAGTTGTTTCAGTTGGTTGAAGAAGAGAGTAAGGAGGCCTTGGTCAAACGGATGTCGAAGCTTGAGAACGAGGCGCACGATGAACTCGAGAAGCGCTCGCTCAATATCATGGCCACGGTTATCCAGAAGTATTCCCGTTCCCACGTCTCGGAATTTACGACGACCACAGTGTCCATTCCTTCTGACGACATCAAAGGCAAGATTATTGGCAAGGAGGGTCGCAATATCCGGGCCCTGGAAAAGGAATCCGGTGTGGAATTCATTGTCGATGATACGCCAGGTTCCATCGTTATTTCTGGTTTCGATCCGGTGCGGCGCGAAATCGCTCGGATTGCTTTGGAAAAACTTATCAGTGACGGTCGTATCCACCCAGCCCGCATCGAAGAAGCGGTCGAGGAGGGGAAGAAAGAAATCGATCAGAAAATCAAAGAGGCTGGCGAAGCAGCTGCCTACGATGCTGGTATCGCAGGACTACACCCCAAGCTCCTCTATATCTTGGGCCGCCTGCGCTATCGTTACAGTTATAAACAGAACGTTTTGCTTCATTCGCTCGAAGTGTCCTATCTGGCTGGTGCTCTGGCTGCCGAACTGGGAGCGGATGTCGCTTGTGCTAAAAAGGCTGGTTTGCTCCATGATATCGGCAAGGCGGTCGATCACGAAATCGAAGGAACCCACGTCAAGATCGGTATGCGCATTCTGGAGAAATTCAACATTGGCCAGAATGTCATCGACGCCATGAAGTGTCACCACGATGAGTACCCGCACCAGACGATTGAGTCTTTCATCGTCACGGCTGCTGATGCTCTGTCGGCAGCCCGTCCCGGGGCTCGCAAGGAAACAGCCGAGAAGTACATCAAGCGGTTGGAAGAATTGGAGGCGCTCATCAATTCCTTCCCAGAAGTGGAGAAGTCCTATGCTATCCAGGCTGGCCGTGAAGTCCGCATCTTTGTCAGTCCAGAAAAAGTGGATGACCTCGGTGCCATGAAACTGGCGCGTGATATCGCCAAACGGATCGAAGAAGAACTGAAGTACCCAGGAGAAATCAAGGTCAATGTGTTCCGCGAAACCCGCGCGGTGGAGTACGCTCGCTAACTATGCATGGCTTGCTTTAGCGGTATTTCTAAGGAATGGCTTAGGTATTGCATACTTTGAAATAATGGCTTAGAATAAAGGACAGAAGGTAATTTGCACTTTCGTTTCTCAGGATCTTCTTCGGAAGATACAAGAGGAGGACGCAAAGTCTAAACTAGAAAGGCAGGTGAGTACTATGAAAAATATCAACAAAGACACGCTCGTCCACGCTATCGTCGACAAGACTGAGCTTTCCAAGAAGGATGTGGAAGCGATGCTTGAGGCCATGACCGACGAGATCACCCGCGAACTTTCCGCTGGCAACAAAGTAACGCTCACCGGTTTCGGGACGTTTAAGGTTTCCAACCGTGCAGCTCGCGAGGGTATCAACCCACAGACCAAGGCCAAGATCATGATTCCGGCAATGACTGTTCCGAAGTTCACTGCTGGTAAGACTTTGAAGGAAGCTGTAAAATAGTTCTGTCGGCCCACACAGGGTGGACTCGTCCACAAGACGAAAAAAGATAGAGTTGCAATTCCGCTCCGCTTCCGCCATCCGGCGGACGGCGGTAGCGGGATTGTCGCTTCGGAGCATAGTATAGTGGTAGTACGAGTGGTTTGGGACCATTTAGTCCCGGTTCGATTCCGGGTGCTCCGACATGAAAAAGGTAGTGACCATTGGCGGCGGGACAGGCAGCTTCATGCTCCTCTCTGGGCTGAAAAAATATCCGCTGGAACTCTCGGCCATCGTTTCGATGGCTGATGATGGCGGGTCGACCGGCATTCTTCGTGATGAGCTGGGGGTGTTGCCGCCGGGTGATGTGCGCCAGTGTCTGGTAGCGCTCTCTGATACGCCGGACATGCTGCGGGAACTCATGAACTATCGTTTCGCTGAAGGCGGTTTAGAGGGACATAGCTTCGGCAATATTTTTCTTTCCGCTCTGGAAAAAATCACCGGTGATTTTGGACTGGGTGTGGAAGAGGCCGCCAAAATTTTGAATGTCCGGGGTGAAGTCATCCCAGTGACGCTTTCTAATACGAGGCTCTTTATGGGGTTGGCTAACGGCGAACTTCTTTCTGGTGAACACGAGATCAATACCAGTTCGAAATTTGAGCAGGTGGGGGTGACGAGAGTTTTTCTGAAACCGCGACCGAAGGTTAATCTGTTAGCTATCAAAAAGATTCTGGAAGCTGATCTCATCGTTATCGGCCCGGGCAGTCATTACTGTGCCATCATCCCTAATCTCCTGGTACCGGGCATCGCCGAGGCGCTGCAACAGACCAAGGCCAAGGTCGTCTATAACTGTAACCTGGTGAGTAAACACGGGCAGACAGATCTGTTTTCGCTTGAGGACTATGTGCGTGAGATCAACGGCTATATCGGGCGGGATCGTATCAATTTCGTCACCTACAATACCAAGAAGCCGACCCCACAGTTGCTCAAGAAGTACCAGGGGGAGGGGCTATTGGTACCATTTCTCAATAACGCCGACCGTACTTTTCGGGTCATTCAGGCTGACCTCTTGAGTGAAAAGCGCTTGGTGCGCCAAAAAGGGGACAAGATTGCTTCTACTCGGGCGTTCATCCGGCATGATTCGGAAAAACTGGCCCAGGTTTTGGTGATGCTTCTCGAGCTCGGGGAATACGAAAATATCCTACGCGATATCGTTTAGAGGTTGACCACGTCGCTCGTGAACGACGGTGGTTGACAGGGTTGGCAGGATGGGTTATCATTTTCCATCTTTTGACAGTAATGGTGAAAAAGAGCTAGACTGAAGCCACAGAGTTATCTCTGTTTTTTTGTGCTTATTGTTGATTGTTAATTGCTGACTGCTGATTGTCCTATGGCCAACTACACGCTGACCTTTCGGGAAAAGAAGACCGTGGCTGATCGGACGGAGATGTTCATTTTCGACAAGCCGGCTGATTTTACCTTCGAAGCGGGTCAGTATGTAGTCATCCGTTTGGCCAATTTGGTGGCACCGGACAGCCGAGCCGGGGTACGCTCGTTCTCCATTTCCTCGGCACCGTTCGAAGAGCAATTGACCTTTACCATGCGCCAGGGCATCAGTGGTTTCAAACAGACGATGTACGCCCTGAAGCCCGGGGACACCATCGCTGCGAATGGACCGGCCGGTCACTTCACACTGGTCAACGCTGCCGACTCGCAACCCATCGTTTTCTTGGTCGGTGGCATCGGGGTAACACCAATGAGGAGCATCTTGAAGCAGGCGGAGCACGAAGGGAGTGAACGGACATTCATCGCTCTTTACTCGAATCGTTTTCAAAGGGACGCTGCTTTTCATGAGGAGCTGAAGGATTTGAAGCTGAAAAATCTGCACTGCGTCACCACCTTTTCCCAGGAAACTCTTCCCTGCGCCGGAGGCAATGATGAGCGTGGGTACATTTGTGAAGCGATGGTCAGGAAGTACGTAGCGGATGTGGCCGGAGCGTGGTTTTATCTGGTGGGGGCACCGGCTTTCATCGAGGCGATGGAAAAGATGCTTTCGGAGATGGGCGCGACCAAAGAACACCAGGTGTGTGATCCCTTCGCCGGAATGGTCCAGGATAATAAAAGTAGCCGGCCGTAAAAAAGAAAAGTATTTAAAGAATGGTTCTGGAAAAGAATTTTTGAGAACTTTGATAAAGGAGAAACAAGCGGGCGTCGTATAGTGGCTTATTATATCAGCCTTCCAAGCTGAGGATGTGGGTTCGATTCCCATCGCCCGCTCAGTCAAAAATGAGGCTCACTAGAGCCTTGTTTTTTATTGCCCAAGAAACGCGTTCGGATTGTGATAAAATAGAGTAACTTGGTAGACAAATTGATTCGAACGCACATATGAAAGAGCCCGTGTTTCCACGACCAGAGACAGTAGAAAAAAAAGCCAAGGAGAGACCTTCTGTCGTTTTGAGATTGGCAACCGTTTCCGATGCGGAAGTTGTTTGTGCACTCAACCAGAAAATGAAGGACGTCCGTACTTACTCGGCGATGGATGATTTGGAAGAACAAAGAGAAGAATTAGAAAAGACCGTAACTTACCTTATTGAAAAAGATGCTAAAGTTGTTGGGTATGTTTCCTATGAAATAAAATCAGAAGGACACGCTTATTTGAGTAGTCTCGTTATTGATCCAGAATTTCAAAGACAAGGAATTGGGCGTGAAGCTTTGACGAACGTGTTGAGGGAACTCGAAACAACAGAAAGAATTGATCTAACGGTCCATCCAGAAAATAGTGTAGCGTTACAGTTGTATCTTTCCCTTGGGTTTCAAATTGAATCAAGAGGAGAAGATTATTATGGTGATGGTGAGCCGAGACTTGTTCTTGTAAGAGTGAATAAGGTTCAAGGGAGATAGATAAAGCATTTTTTCATAAATCCAGTTCGACCATCATTGACGCATCGATTCAAGCAAACCATAAAAGCACCTCTCGGGGTGTTTTTGTTTTGGTGGAAAAATTCGGGCAAGGAGCGGGTAATTCTTAGGCTATTTTTTTGAGAGAGAATGAGTGGTGGCAAATGTTTTGAGGCATTTCCGGGAAACTATAGAGTAAGGGAATAAAGGAGTCGCTTGGGAGGAGGATGTCTTTGAGAGAAAAAACCTATGTTTTCTGTAAAGTGTATAATAGAGGTACGCGTATGTTGCCATTCTCTTATCAAAAAAAACGTCGCTTGTTTCCTCGCATACTCCTGTGGGTGGTTTTTGGGGCGCTCTCGGTAGCAGTTGGACTATACTTCATCGTTTTCCATCGGACGCCCGGGCAAGAAACTGCGTCTGATGAGAACGTGGGGGGAAATACTTCGACCCTCACCGACTGGGTTGATGAACAGCCGGTGCTCAATCTTGAACCGAAAAAAGTCGGTGTAGCCGAGAAAGAATATCCTGTGTTGCCGCCGCCACCACCACCCGTCATGGCCAAGATGAAGACGCACGGCTGCGTGACGGATGGGTTGTTGTCTGGCTATGGCGGGGACATCAACAGTTCGGTGGCTCTCATCAATCGCTCGCAGTGCTACTATCTGCATCGGGCGCTCGAGACGTGGCTCAAGCCGCCTGATTTTGAGCTGGCCCGCATGATCATGGAACAGGTGACGAAACCCAATACTGTCTATGGAATGTTTCTGGCTGAGGCGATTGATACCCGGGCGCATTATTTCTATCCGGATGAGTATCGTGAATTTGATTTCAAGGCGATGTGCCGCCAGGGTAGCGAGAATTATTGGGGCGAACATACCTGTAAGCCGACGCTCGAGCGGGAAGAGTACCGTAAATATGTGCAGTATATTAGCGATGAGGCCATGAACATGGGCATTCAGAGTTTTCTTTTTGGAGAGGTGTTCTACCAGGACAGTTCTGATGTGGCGCTGAGTCACATACCCGAGATCATTCGCGGGATGCGCGAGCACGCTCAGTATCTGGGATTAACAATCGTCGTCGGGGCGCAGACGAACGATATCGAAAACGAAGCGTATCTGCGGCTCTTCGACTACATCGAGGGAGGTGTTGGACTCGCGAGTGATGGCAGTGTCGAGAGTGAGGCTTGTTTCTCGCGCTGGTGGCAGGCACCGGGGGATTGGTGTTGGGCACTTCTGTGGCATCCGCGCTTTGCCTCCAAAGCCAACAACGTTTTTGTTCATTTTGATTGGAGTGGCAAGATCGGCGATGACATGAGTGTCTTTACCCGGATGGACAGGCGGGAACGGACGCTCACGCTGAAGCGACTCTTCGCCTTTTTCTCAGCGCGCCAGGTAGGGTTTCTCATGCCCATGTTGGCCACCCTCAATCGCGACAACGGAGGCTGTAGCGGTCCCAAGAAACGTTTCTATTCCGCCAGTCGAAAATATTCCTGTCAGGATGAGGACACGATCAATGATATTTTGAGCCAAGCAAAATAATTGTGGATGGGTGTCTTTGAAAAAAGTACCGAGAAGACAGACAATTTGCTATACTATTAAGGTTACGCTGGGACAGAAGATATGACTGCCACCAAAGTATTTCAGAAACGGAGGGAGGATTTCGCGTGCGAGCACTGCGGGTTGCCTGTGACTGGTGATGGTTATACCAATCATTGTCCGCACTGTCTTTATAGCAAGCACGTCGACGTCCATCCGGGTGATCGTTTGGCCACGTGCGGCGGATTGATGGAGCCACTTTCGTCTGAGAAAGAAGGGGGACAGGAGAAATTGTTGCAGCGCTGTGAGAAATGTGGCTTTGAACGCAAGAACAAGGTGCAGGAAGAAGATGATTTTGAGGCATTGCTCGGACTGGCTCGGAAGAAAGCAGCTCGCGATGCGTGAAGTTTCGGGACAAAAATGAAAAACCAAAGGAAGTATTATGGTGTGGAAAAAGTTTGCGGCAGAGGCAGAGGACAATGTCTTAGTGGAATTAGTGAGTTCTACGAATGGTTTGTCGTCCCACGAAGCAGGAGAGCGCTTGGCTTCGGTTCGTGCCAACGTGGTCAAATCGGGATCCTCAGCCTTGGTGAAAGCCTTGAGGCAGCGCTTGGCTTCTTCGTTCCTGTATCTTCTTTTAGCCGCCGCTACCCTGTCATTTCTGCTTCAAGACTATTTGGAGGGGTGTTTTATCTTGGCCTTTATCCTTATCAACCTGAGTCTTGAGACCTATCAGGAGTATCATTCGAATCAGGCCATGCAGCTTTTGAAGCGTTACTTGGTCGTCCACGCGCGAGTACGGCGCGATGGTAAAGTGATACGGGTGGAAAGTACCACGGTCGTGCCAGGCGATATCGTGTTGGTCGAGGCGGGGGATCGACTGCCGGCTGATGTGCGCTTTCTTCATACGAATGGCCTGAAACTCGATGAGAGCATCATGACCGGTGAGTCGATCGCGGTGACAAAGACGGCTGAGCTTTTGAAGACGCCGCCGGCCGAACTGTATGAGGCTCTCAACATCGGGTTTGCCGGTACCGTGGTGACGAGTGGTTCCGGCGAGGGGGTGGTGTTTGCAACGGGGAAGGAAACAGCACTCGGTGATATCGCTCTTCTCACCGAAGATACGGAAAAGGAAACGGTTTTTGAGAAGGGAATGAATCAGTTCAGCCGTTTTATTCTGAAGTTGGTCTTTTTCACCTTGACACTTATCTATGTCGCCAATGTCGCTATCAAGGGTGGCAGTCTTGATTGGGTCGATCTCCTGATCTTTTCTTTGGCGTTGGCCGTTTCTGTTATTCCAGAAGCGTTGCCAGTCATTCTGACGGTAGCACTCTCTCGAGGGTCACTCCGTTTGGCGCGGAAGAAAGTGGTGGTGAAGCGCCTCTCGGCTATTGAGGATTTGGGGAGCATCGAGATTCTCTGTTGCGATAAAACCGGGACACTCACGGAAAATTTACTCTCAGTAGTTTCCGTCAATGCTACTGATAAACATACCTGTCTCAAGCTGGCCTTTGCCAGTTCCTTAGTGGTACCGGTAGAACGGGGCAAGCTCCACGATGCCTTTGACCTAGCTCTTTGGCAGGCACTGAGCAGTACCGAGCGTCAGGAGATGAATCGTGGCAAGCGTTTGGATGCTATTCCTTTTGATCCTGAGCGACGCTGTAACAGTGTGCTCTTTGATCGTGGGCACGGCCATGAACTGATCATGCGCGGGGCACCCGAGGAAATTCTGCGTCGTTCTCGTAATATTGATACCTATACCAGTAAGCAGCTGATGCAGTGGGTGGCGCTGGCAGGTGAACGGGGAGAGCGAGTATTGGCCATCGCCCACAAGACAGTGGCGGCCGGTCGAAAGTATTCTCCGTACGAGGAACAGGATCTCCAGTTCGTCGGACTGATTGCCTTCTCTGATGTGCTGAAAACGACTGCTCGCGCGACTTTAGTACAGGCCCAGGCTCTCAACGTGGCAATCAAGATCATTACTGGTGACAGTCGGGAGGTGGCCGGGGCAGTTGGTTATGCGGTGGGGTTGCTCAAGAGTCCGAAGGATGTGGTGACAGGGAAAGAACTCGATGAGATGACCGAGACGAAGCGACGCCAGGCCATTGCAGAGGGAGCGGTTTTTGCCAGGATATCGCCTCGGCAGAAATTTGAAATTATTAAGACACTGCAAGAAAAACACGAGGTGGGGTTTTTGGGTGAGGGGATCAATGATGCACCAGCCCTCAAACTGGCCAATGTGGCTATCGTGGTAGAGAGTGCGTCTGACATCGCTCGCGAGGCGGCTGACGTTGTGCTCCTAGATGAGAGCCTGAAAACAGTGGTGGAAGGGATTCGAGAGGGGCGCACCATCTTCGCTAATATTCTCAAGTATTTGAAGATTACCCTCACTTCGAATTTCGGGAATTTTTACTCGGTGGCTCTGGCATCACTGTTTCTACCTTTCGTGCCGCTCTTGCCTATGCAGATTCTTTTGATTGATCTCCTGTCAGATTTTCCTATGATCTCCATCGCTACTGACACGGTCGATAGCGAGGAATTGGAAAAGCCCAAGAACTATCAGGTACACACGGTGGTGCTCATGGCGACCATGCTCGGTATCGTCAGCTCTGTTTTTGATTTCATTCTTTTTGGCGCTCTCTATCATGTCTCGCCTGAAACTCTTCAGACCGCCTGGTTTCTTTTGAGTCTCACGACCGAGGTCATTTTGGTCTTTTCCCTCCGCACCAAGTTTTCCTTTTTCAAGGCGCGCCGGCCTTCTTGGACACTTCTTTCACTTTCACTCACCATCCTGGCGATTGGTTGGACACTGCCGTTTATTCCGGTAGCTGCCCATGCCCTGCACTTTATTGTGCCGTCACCGCGCCTCCTCCTCTTTATAGGCGCCTTGGTAGTTTCCTACTTCTTCGCCACGGAAGCAGTGAAGAAATTGTACTACCGTCATATGCAACCGGCCTTGGTGCCGGTAAGAAAAATTGCTTGAAGAGTATTCGATGATATTTTCTGAGACAATCAAAAACCCAAGCCAGGAGGCTTGGGTTTTTAGTGATGTAGAGACTATGCCTTGTCTGTGATGGCTTGCGTGATGAGGGTGCTCGCTTCGGTGATACTCTGACTGCCGAGCTGACCCAGTGTCCGGTGTTCGAGAGAAACCGTTTGACCGGTCATTTCTTTGTCGCCGGCGACGATGAGGTAAGGGACTTTTTGCATCTTGGCCGTGCGGATGCGTTTGCCGAGCGAAAGATCAGCAGCATCGACACTGACGCGGATGTCCGCTTGGCGTAACTTCGTGGCGACTTCTTCGGCGTAGGCACGGTGACTTTCACCGATTGGGAGGATGGTCACTTGGACGGGCGCGAGCCAGACTGGGAAGGCTCCCGCGTAGTGTTCGATGAGAAAGGCCATGACGCGCTCGATGGCACCAATCGATGAACGATGGACGACGACGGGGCGTTTTTCCTTTCCGTCAGAATCGACGTAGGTCAGATTGAAGCGATCGGGCATGCAGAAATCATATTGAACGGTGAAGGCGGTATTTTCTTTCCCACGAGCATCGATCATCTGGATATCGATCTTCGGTCCGTAGAAAGCTGCTTCTCCAGCTGCTTCGACGAAAGTACCCTTGCGTTTCGTCAGAACCGAACGGAGCATGGTCTCGCCTTCATCCCAAGCAGCATCATTTTTATAGTACTTCTTGTCATCGGTCCGATTGCCGAGCGACAAGCGATAAGAATAATTTTCTCCGAGCTTGAGACTGAAAACAGAGGCGATGTGTTCGATGAGATCGAGGGCCTTATCGACTTCTTCGGCCGCCTGGTCTTTGTCCGTACAGATGATATGGGCATCGGCCAGGCAGAAACTGCGCACTCGGACGAGGCCAGAGAGTTCACCCGATCCTTCGTAGCGATAGAGTTTGGCCAGTTCCGCGATGCGCATAGGGAGCTCCTTGTAGCTTCTGGGCCGAGCGCTAAAGATCTGGAAATGGTGCGGACAGGTCATGGGCCGCAGCATGAACTCATGCTCATCTATTTTGATCGGGGCATACATGGAATCCTTGTAGTAAGGGTAGTGTCCCGATGTCTTGTACAGGTCGAGCTTGGCGATGTCGGGAGTGTAGACATGACTGTACCCCCAAGCAATTTCGGTATCGACGATGTAACGCTCGAGAATGCGTCTGACGGTGGCACCTTTGGGGAGCCACAGAGGAAGTCCGGAACCGACCAGGTCGGAAAAGGTAAACAACTCGAGCTCCTGACCGAGCCGACGATGATCATTTTTGGCCAATGCCTCCGGCGCTTCGGTGGGTTCGTTCTGGTCCTGGGACATAGGGGAGAAAATAAGGATAAAAGGATCTTTCTTTTATATGATAACGTCTGGGGGACAGAGAAAGCAAGCGTAGACTTGACATTCTTCTTTAGGCGTGCTATAGAGAAGGTAGTTCTTATGGATTGTCTCCTCCTGGCGCAGTCTTCTGTGCTTTTGCCTCCGGGCACTCCCTCGGGTCAGCATGTCTGGCCTGAGGGAAAATTTTTTTATACGTTACCTCTTCTCGTCCACCTGCTCTATCGAGAAGTTGAGGTCTTTTTGAAGGTCAGCCGTTTGATTATAGGTGTTGCCATCCTTCGTCTTGATATGAACGGTGACGGGCAGGGTGCCGACCCCGGACTGTTTCTGGATGAGGAGGTGATAGTTGTCGGCCGTGATAGTGTCGGGCAGCTCGTATTTGATCATCCCTATGGTTTCGCCACCGATCAAAACGTCGACGGAGACGCCAAAGTAGGTTTTACCGAAGGCCTCATCGGTGAGTGGCGGACCGACCAGTTTGCGTTCAATGAGTTTGGAACCCTGCGGGACATAAGCGCGCAGATAGGTATGGTAGTCACTGGTGCGCCAGTCGCCGTGCGTGGCGGTGTGTTGGTAAGTGTAGAGGATGGTGGCGGTTGGCTTTTCGTCTGTGAAGTCGACGGTGTAGTCGAGTGAGCGCTTGATGTAGTAGTCGGTCTTGAGCGCCCCCATGTTAGCGTCGACCAGAGCCAGGTAGTCATTATTCCAGTCGGTCTGGACCGCCCCGTCCCAGTGGACGCTCTTCACCAGATCCTGGAGTTTGGCATCGGCGAAATAGAGCATGATGTCTCGGTTACGCAGTTCGTTTTGGGTGAATTCAGCCAGCTTGGGGATGTTTTGGACGGTGGCCACCCGGCTCATGATCTCTGTCGCGAGGCGTTTCATGATGGTTTTGCGGGCTTGCTTCAGTTCCGCCGGGACATCTTCCCCGAGGTAGACCCGTTCTACCCGGTCTTCCAATTTGTAAGCGCCATCGGTACTGGTGTAGGTATTGCTATCGCCCGGGATCTGGATGGGGCCGGAGATGGCCAAGATGTTATTGAAGACGAGTGAGTTGATGGCAATGACCCCATCGAACTTCTCGCGACCGCCCGCCAGGCGGTAGAAGTACTGAGCCTTCTCAGCGTTGGTAGGAAAGTCGGGGGAGAAGTTGGAGTCGCGGAATTTCCAGTTACGGAGCTGCATTTTCTTAACGAACGGATAGGGCGGGGTAATTTTGGCGCTGATGCGCTGATCAAGGAGGTTGGCATCCTCAACAAAAGTTGAGAGTACGGCGCCATTTTTGATCTTGATGATGGCGTACTGACCGAGGAAACCACCACCAGGCCGCAGTTCATCAGCGTTCTGGAGGAGAACGAGGAAGGTCCGTATCTGATTATCCTGTTTGGTCAGTTCACCGACTAGGGCGCTCACCACATCAATCTCCTTTTTGGTGTCGGGTGCCAGTGGCAGGAGCTTGGAGACTTTTTGGAAGAGATTGAGTGAACCAGTAGCGAATTCAGCCTTGTGCGTTTTGGCAAAGAAAAAGACGGAGATGCCACTGATTAAGAGGAGTGAAATGATGGCAAGCGCGATGATGCGTCCTCTAGTGAAGAAAGAGAACATGAGATGAAAAAAGAAATTTATACTTTCACAGCGTACCAGAAAATGAGCGTCTTGTCTACCATTGCTCCTGTTCCGGATATGCGCTACAATGGCTCTGCTTGGGGAAGCGAGACGAGTATATTGGTAGTGCATGACTCCGCCAAAGGCGGGTAAACTTCCCTAAAAGTTTCAGTCAGCGAGATTAGTATAATGGTAGTACATGACCTTCCCAAGGTTAGGGCACGGGTTCGATTCCCGTATCTCGCTCACAGTATTGTAGGTGTTCCCCGTCTGCCGACAGGCAGGGATTTTTACCCGGCCTCTGGCGGGCCCATCTTTTGCTCAGTTTTAAAAACATCCTATGCCTCTCATTCCTGTCATCGTTTTCCTCATCGCCTTCCTGGCTCTTTTGTTGTGGGGCCATTTTTTAGTGTATATCTCGCTGGTTAATTTTTTTTCACTGACAGACGCACCACAAAAATTCACCATTGCTTTACTTTTGGCTATTCTTTCGCTCAGCTTTTTTGTTTCCTCGGCCATCGCGCACTACTACGAAAACATCATCACGCGAGCGGTCTACTTTCTCTCCGGGTTCTGGTTAGGGCTTTTGGTCAATCTGATGCTGGCCTGTTCGGCCCTGTGGATCGTCATGTGGGTTGGGCAACGGATGTCATTCGCTCCGAACAAGCCACTCTTGGCCTCGCTGTTTCTCGGAGCTGCCTTGCTTGTTTCGTTCTACGGCGTGTGGAATGCTCTGCACCCGGTCGTAGAGCATGTCACGGTCCGTATCCCGGGGCTGCCAGAGAATTGGAAGGGGCAGACCATCGTCCAGTTATCCGATGTGCATTTGGGGCATGTCTATCAGGCAGGCTTTCTTAATGGCGTCGTGGCGGAAGTGAACAAACTTCATCCGAAGATGGTGGTGCTGACGGGCGATCTCTTTGACGGGATGGATGGTCACTTGGATTCACTGGTCCAGCCCTTTAACGCTATCAAGGCTCCGGAGGGTGTTTTCTTTATTACCGGCAACCACGAAACCTATCTCGGAGTCGAAAAAGCCTTTGCGGCGCTCGAAGGGACACAGGTGACGATCTTGAATGACGAGGTACGTGATGTCGATGGTCTACGACTGATCGGTATTGATTTCCCCAAGCGCGGAGAGATCAAAGATGTGATAACGACACTCTTGACCCTGCGCGAGCAGTATGTCGGTCATCCGAATGTTCTCTTGTATCATGTGCCGCAGCGTATCGCCGAGATTGCGGCGAGCGGTGTCAATTTGATGCTCGCTGGTCATACCCACCGGGGACAACAGTGGCCGTTTCAGTTCGTCACGTATCTGGTGCACCACGGTTTTGACTACGGTCTCTATCCGATTGGCGACTTTACTCTCTACACCTCAAGCGGTGTTGGCACCTGGGGGCCGGCCATGCGTCTCGGCACGCAGTCGGAAATTGTAGCGATAACATTGGAATAATCTTTTCGTATGGAAATAGTTCGACCAGCTTCGCGTCAACCGATGCCCGACGATGCGACAAAAGTTTTTTCGGGTGTTCTTTTTGATGTCTACCAATGGGAAGTGATGGGGTACGATGGGAAGCCTAAGACGTTTGAAAAAGTGAAACGATCTGACACGGCTATGATCATCGCAGTGACGGAGGAAGGTCAGATCATTGTTGCGTTGCAGGAACAGCCGAACAAGGCCCCGTTCATGGGCTTGGTCGGTGGGCGATTAGACGAGGGTGAGGAACCTTTGGAGGCAGCCAAGCGGGAACTTTTAGAAGAGACGGGCTATGAGGCCGCGGAGTGGCAGCTCTTTGATGCCGTGCAGCCGGTCGGCAAGATCGATTGGGCCATCTATACGTTCATCGCCCGAGGGTGCAAGAAAGTGGCCGAGCAGAACCTCGATGGGGCGGAAAAGATCGATCTCAAGCTGGTGGACTTTGACGAATTCGTGCAGATCGTGATGCAGCCGAACTTCGGCGATCTGGAACTGCGCATCAAGCTTTTGGAGGCCCAGGGTGACCCACAGAAAATGGCAGGCATCAAGGATCTCATCGTGGGGTAGGGGGGATTATTTATAGTTTACTTATTTCAGCCCACCACATGCTGTGGTGATGGCCTAGAAAAGGAGGCTTGATAGAGCCTCGTTTTTGTTACCTAGAATGGAATTTAAGAACCAAGAGTTGACAAATCAGCAAAAACATAGTATCCTGTGTAGTCCAATTCGGACGAATAGCAACTTCACAGGGAGTGCATAACTGTGTACTACAAGCCCTTTCATTCGGTGCGTTTGGGCCGTCTCGTTGACTATGCTGAGCGCATACTGGGGCTCGCTATTGCCCATCTGCGTTCCGCTGGTCAACCGCCAGACAAGTGTGGCGGTTACCTCGCCATCGTCGAGCTCGGGCGCGGTGATCTCGAGATGCTCGTTGGCCTCGGTTATTCCTCGCCAGAAAAGGTGGATAAGCGAATGGAGTTTGCCATCGAGAAGGGCAAGCGTCTCTATGGTCTGACTGACTTTACGAGCTACGAGAGTCGGAAGCCGGAAATCGATCGTTGGGGCGGCGCCGTCCGTGGCAGGGAACTCATCTTCAGTTTCTCGGGTTTACCAGAGCTCTGGGATGAAGCGGCGATGTTCGTCCTTGCCATCCGCCTTGGCCAACTGCGGGAGACCGATGTCTGCGATGTGATCAGCGAAGAACGAAACCCGCACCTCCGCCCGCTTCTCGGGTTGGCGCACTGGACCGAGTAGTACCTCGGCCAAGGTCAAAAAACAACAAGAGCCTGACCAGCTCTTTTTTCTTTTTCATAGGCCAGCAGAACATTTTGTGATTAAATAGAAATATAAAAGACTCCTTATGAATAAGAAACGCTCGAAACTCGTGTACTTCATTGCGGCCCTCTTGTGGGGGGCGAGTTACGCTATCCAGAAGCCGCTTTTGGATCATATCAATCCGGTTAGTTTCACCTTTTGGAACTTTCTTTTGTCCGTGCTCTTATTCCTGCCCTATGCGTTCTTCAAAAAGATTCCGCTCCTGCATCGCTGGCGAGAGGGGCTCGTCCTCGGAATCTTTGTTTCAGGTATGGAAATTCTCGAGATGGTTGGGCTCAATCTGACGACGTCCGCCAATACGGTTTTTCTCACCAATCTCGGCATGCTTATCATCCCGTATGTCGGGTATGCGATGTATCGTTATCGGATCAAGCGGGCGGATAATGTCGCTATCCTGGTCGCCATCGTTGGGATGTATTTTCTGGTTGGTGGGATGAGTGGATTTGGAGTGGGGGAATTCATCCTCTTGCTTTCGGCCCTTTCTTCGGCGTTCTATTTCATCTATTCGGAGCGCTTCGAGCGCGAACGGGCCACCCATATCACCGCCCTCTGTATCCAGCAGTTTCTCATTATTACGGCCATCTGTCTTTTATGGAGCGTTTTTGATCCGAACACTTCGCTTGTCGTGGCACAGCCCTATTGGTGGCCGCTCCTTTGGCAGACACTCCTCTTCACCACCATCCCCTATGGCATCATCCAGTGGGCTAGTCGCTGGGCAGATGAGATGGTAGCCACATTGTATGATGGCGTGGTCGAACCGCTCACGGGGGCAATCATGTCCTGGGCCGTGTTCCACGAGGCGACGACCCCACTCCAGGTAGCGGGCGGGATACTTATGATTGTGTCGTTTGTTCTCGCCGCACTTATTACCAAAAGACACTTCATATATATGACGCTCCGGCAGTACCTACCCCAAGTGAGTCATCGTCTGGGTTTCTGAGATCGGAATCATTTGTCCCTATTCTGCATACTATTGAGCGTGGTGTTGATTTCGGCCAAGACTTCTTTGGCGAAGGCGAGAGCATAGTGCTCTCTCTTTTGCGATGAGGATGTTTGTATCAGAGAGTCATCGAAGGAGAGTTGTATGTTTTCTGGCAGAGTGACAGCGGTGCCGTAGTTTAAGAGCGGCAAGAGCGAAAGTTTTTTTGGTTCCGGTGGGGTTGGGGCGACTTCTTCTGGTGACGTTTTCGGTGCGGGGGGTAATGATTCCGGGAGGGTGGCTACTTCGGGGATTGATGGCACAGTCGGCGTTTCGGTGACCGAGCGACCGGGCGAGCTTTCTTTTTCTTGCCACTGCCAGCCACTGCCTTTTTCTTTGAAGTACAGGGCGTCTTCGGCGATCGGTCGATCGAGTTCGTATGTAATTTTTTGCAGTACTTCGCCATCGGGCGCGCGCAGCTCGATGCGACCCTTTTGGTTGGGGAGAGTGAAGAGGGAAAATTCCCGGGTCATCTTGGCTTGTGACTTGCCGGCGATGATGAAGCTTTCACGCACGGGATGATTGGAAAGTTTCTTCCAACCGGTGGCGATGCCGTAGTCTTTTAGGTTGACGGGTTTCTTCTCGCGATTCTCGATGATGAGGTATTCCCCGTCACTATCCTTACCACTCGGGTTGGGGACGAAGGAAACGATGCGCACTTTTTTTTCAGGGAGGGGTTCTATCTTGATGGAGAATGTTTCTACCGTGTCGTCCTTGCCATCACTCGTGGTGAGCGTGACCGTATAGGTACCCGTGTCTTCGTAGGTGTGGGTGGTTTCTTCTTGGTAGCTCTTGTGACCATCACCGAAATCCCAGGTGTATTTGAGCTGGTCGTTATCAGTATCATCACCTCGGGCATTGAACGAGACGGCAACGCCACGATAACCGTCTTTCGGTACCCTCTCGTTGGTTTCGGGGAGAGAGTTTAACTGATTGGCGGTGCCGGGAGTCGGTGTGCCACCGCGCCAGCTGCTGCCGGTGAAGTTGAACGACACTCCTTCTTTGCTTGTTTGATACTGCACGGTGTCGATGATTGTTCCGGCAGCGTCGGAGAGGGTCAGTGTTTCATTAGTGTTGTTGAGAGAGAGCTTGGAGACAGCGCGCTCCAAAACATAGTATGCATGACTGGCGAGAGTGGTGTTGGCGGGGAAGGTGTAGCTCCCGGTTTTGGAGGCATCATGAATAACGAAGCCACTGATATCGGCCGTGGTGTCATTGTTATAGAGCTCGATAAATTCCCCAGCGGTTTCGTCACCTACTGGGTTGGCCAGGATTTCATTGAAACGGACAGAGACTTTGACCGGGGTGGGAGGCGGTGGCGTTTCCGGACATACTTTTTGGCCGGTATTCTGCGGGGTCGGGACAGTCGAGATACGCCAGGTATCCGCCGCGGGATCTCGGATAATGGCGTTCCACTTCGTGGTCCCTTGCTCGAGATATGCTCCGAGGAAGGCGTTTTCTTTCGGGAAGCACGTCGTGTTACCCTTAGCTGTCGCTGGGCAAACGTCCCAAGTGACGCTATCGATGAGTTGCTTTCTGTTATCGAAGAGTGCCAGGCCGTTACTCTCAGCCAGACTCGGTGATTCCTTGTTACCGCTCTGCACGTCGAAGAGCGGGGTGAAAGGGGCGTTGCCGTCCTTATTCGTCCAGAGCAGGTACCCGTGAGCCGGGATGGTGTCGGTCAGGGCGCTTCCGGCAGGCAATACGCAAGCGACGGGGAGGAATTTATGAAAAAGTGTTCCAGTAGGAGAGTTATCACCTCTGGTTTTTTTGCGCAGTTCCCAGTCGCTGATATTGACCGGTGATGTACTTGGGTTGTAGAGCTCTACGAACTCATCTTTCGTTGCCTTGGTACCGCCGGTAATCTGGATTTCGCTCAGCATAATCTGACCGGATGCGGTGGCGGCGGCCAGAACACCATGGTGGGGAAAGAGCAAAAGAAAAGCGCCCAAAACAAGGGGGAAAAGAAACGGAATGGAGTGCGAGAGAGAAACAAGCTGCATAGTGCAGAAGAATCTTGGGAACAAGGCTAAGACATGCTATAATGATACCATATCCTCGACTAAGAGGGAGAAGATCAATACCATGGCAAGCAAGAACAGCAAAGGCTTTATGGCGGTAGTGCTCGATGGTCTCTTCGGAAGCGTGGAGGCAATTATTGCGGGCGTGGTCGAAAGTGCCAGACAGTCAACGGAGGATTTCATCCGCCGAGTGGCGCGCAATCTTTTGCTTCTGTTCTTAGCCCTGCTGGGTATTATATTTTTTCTGGTGGGGGGCGCACGGATGTTAAGTGACGTGCTGGAGCGGCCGGGTTTGGGTGATGTACTGGTAGGCAGTGTCATTCTGCTGGTTGCTTTGGTGTCGTACTCAACCGCGCGCGATGGGAAAGAGTAAATGATTAATCCGTGATACGAAAGTATATGGCAAAGAAACAAACAGCAGGCGCAGTCGTCAAGCAGGTGAAGAAAGTCGTGCAGACGGAGCTGAAGAAAGGACAGGCGCAGGCTGAGAAGGAAATTGCCAAGGCCAAGAAGTATTTGGAAAGTACCTACGTCAAAGTGGAGCGTTTCGCGAAGAAGAATCCGGAGAAGGCCGCTATGATCACAGCTGCACTCGGGGCCGCTATCGGTGCAGGACTTGCCAAACTGATGACATCCACGCCTGTAGCTAAGGGCAAGAAGAAATAGAGTTTTCCTGCCATTCATGACCCCGCCACCAGGCGGGGTTTTGTTTTTCTCGTTTCGGTATCAGGAACGAGAGCTTTTTGTTATACTAGTGATGAAAGTATACTTATGGGAGTAATCGGATTATTATTGACGGTGGTCATCATGGTCCTCGGAGCGGGGTACTTTTATTTTGGTACAGCCGGAACGACGCTGACGGTTACCAATGATGCGCCCGCGCCTGTGCTAGCGGCCCAAGGATTGGCGGCTTACGAGACGATGAAAGAGAAGGCGAACACGGCGAAGAGTGCTGCTGAAGAAAGTGCCAAAGAAGCAGCAGCGCTCCTCCAGGAAGGGGCGGGACCAGAAGTGCCAGTGGTGGACACGACGAAAAAAGAGACGCCGCTAACCGCTCTGAAGATCATCGATCGTTTGATGGGGAGCGGTTTCGCGGTACCGACCAAGGACCGTATCATCGATACCATCGCCATTCATTCATCCTATGATCCCAATGGCAAGGATCCCTATTCTGTCGAGGCACTGGTCAAGATTTATGAAGGCTACGGCGTCAGTGCGCACTATCTGATTGACCGTGGCGGGACCATATACCGTTTGGTAAAGGATCAGAACATTGCCTATCATGCCGGGGCGAGCAAGATGCCGGACGGGCGCACCAACGTCAACGATTTTTCTATTGGCATCGAGCTCATGAACAAGGAAACGACCGAATGTACCAGTGCTCAATATGTGGCGGTCAATGCTCTTATAGCGCAGTTGAAGAAGGGATACACCATCAAGAATATCGTCGGTCACAGCGACATCGCCCCTGGCCGCAAGACCGACCCCTGGAACTTCGATTGGAAGAAACTGAAGTAGCATATGCCTTATCCGGAACACTTGAGAAGTAAGGAACTGGCCCAGCCGGTTGTACGGGAGAGTGATGACTCTATGGTACGTGAACGGATGCCGGGGGCAGACTCTCAGGCGCTGGCCAGATCGCAAGTGGCCGCCCACGAAGAGGCAGCGTTGATTCTGGCCCGCCTACAAGCGCCAGTAGCTCCACGCGAAGCAGCACAGCCATTTTCAGTGGAAGAACATTCCAACGCAGCGCTTCAAAAAATAGAGCGACACCTCGACACTTTGCTTGGTATTTTTCGGAGACCTGCTGGTCCACGGCCCCGGGGTTTTTGGCAGGAGTTCAAAGGTGTTTTTCAGGACTTGATCCAAGATCCCGTTGATGGATTTTCCGAAAAGATCGCACGGTATTCGATACGGTGGTTGGAAAACGACCTGTCTCTAGCTCTGGATCAGCCGGAGACACAGGCTGAGGCCGTGCAAATTCTGACACGCCTCATGAATGATATTGATGACGACCCGACTATCAATGGAAGTTACTCTCATGTTGCTCGCACATCACAGGGATTGTGCGCTATGGGGACACGAGTATTATCAGCGCACAGTGCTTTTTGGGAGGAATCTTTGAGAGGCTGTGTGTCGGACGAACAGGCACTGCCCTTTGCTAAGACTGTGGCCAGCGCTGTGCGGCATGGGCGGCAGCCGGCAGAAGCGCTCACACTGGCGCGTTCTTTTTTTTCGACGGTGAGAGAAAAGGTCTCTCAGGCAGAGAAGAATTCTTCATGTGAACAGCTTTTTGGGAGCTATGCAGAGATTCTCCGCCCATTGCTTGTCGATGGCAGTGTGGAAGAGCAGAGAGCTGCTCAAGAAGTGTGGTATAAGGCCCTCCTATCGGGAACTGATGAAACGACACTTCGCAAGATCATCGAGTCTTATAGGTTTTCGTCGAAAAAGGATACAGAGAGAAAGAGATTCATTTTGGATTCTTTGGTGCGGCAGCTGGGGCTGGACCCTGCTCGACTGTACGATGCTGACAAAGTAGCGAGTGAAAAGAAGAAGAAGGATAAGAAGGCAAGTGAGCGAGAAGAGCAGTACCGGCGCCAGGACAATTATGTCCAGAATATAGCGGCTGCTGTTATGCTCGAAAGAGCGGCGGCCGGTTCTGCGGAAACGCTGTCGCGAGAAAATGGGATTCTGACGTTTGCTCGTTATCCCAAGAAGCTTTTGTTGAGGCAGCTGGAGTTGACCGAAGCTGATGTGCCCTATGGTATCGTGCTTAATCCTCGAGAAGATTGGAATGGGGGCTTTTATGGAGATGACGACATATTCCAAGAATTCGGCGAAAATGTTGAGCAAGAGGGGATGGCTGTGCGGATCTTTGAATGTGAGAGTGTTTTGGATGCGGCCAAAAAACTGATCCGCCTCAATCGGCGTTATGGAGTAAAGCAGAAAATTTCTTTTGCAGTCGTGGGTGGGCATGGCAATACCGAGAAGATTGTGTTTGGTGAAAAAGCGAGACGGGCGATAGAAAAAAGAGAAATTAAAGGGGCTGCCTACGAGGAACTGCGCACCTTTTTCATCAAAGAGGCCGTCATCGTTCTCAATTCCTGTTCCACCGGTGGTGACAATGGAGTGGCGGAGATGCTCTCGCGCATCGGAGATCTGACGGTCGTGGGGCCCGGCACCCCTGCTTGTTTACGCTCTCTTTCCTTGAAACGACAAGAAGAGCGGGTGGGATTAGAAGTTGAGTACAGAGATGGTAAAGAAGGAAAGGAGATTCCTGCGCGCCGCTATCAATCAGGCAAGCTTTCTCTTGACCCCCGGTCTTAATTTTGAGAAGCTGGTTTTCAATGGTTTTTTTCCAATTCACAAGCCGATCATAACAGGAGGGCAAGATGTTTTTTCACAGATCCATGTCAAAGCCTGTGCTGCTGATCAGGAAATGGTCAACCGGGTGGTGGAGTTGGCAGAGGACCGTGTTTGAGGTCCGGGCGGAACGGAGAGAACCATCGAGGAATGGTGACGTCGCCACTGTCAGTGTGACGGTCTCCCGGAACACCTATGTTGTCCATCGGGCCACGGTACCTTGGGCTGGCGGGAGTGTGAGGACGCTGGCCGAGCAGGTTTCTCTCCTTCCTCAGGCGTCGCAGTACCAGGAGGAACCGGAGTGGCAGCCCATCATCGAGCGCTTTGCTCGGCTGTGCGCTGGCTCTGGGTCAATGAGGGAAGTCGAGCCAGAGGACAGAATGGTTTCGAGCTGGCCCTGTTGCGTTACCCGCGGGATCCCCGCATGCCAGGCTATTTGGTTTCGACCCGGTAGCTTTTTTCTTTGCCTATTGTTCTTCAGTCGAAGGAAATCAAACTGGACAAATGAGATGGGAGTATGGGATTGATTTTTGTTCATCCCGTGGTACAGTATGACTGACACGGGACTTTTTCTTTTTTACTATGTCATACACATTCAAACTGAAATTGGAGAAAGCGCAATCCAGGTTGGCGCTTCTGCGTGATGACAAAGAACTGGCCGTTCGGGAGTGGCCTGAGGCACGTGATATGGGGCAGCGCTTGTTTGAGGCGCTGGCGGAGATCCTGAAAGAGCAGGGACTCCGGGCAATCGATGTCACTGATTTCCAGGTGGAGAGCGACCTCCCGGATGTCTACACCTCGGCCCGTATTGCCGAGACGGTCAGAAAAGTGTATACTTTTGGTAGAGAATCGAGAGGAGAAGAGAGGGACGGAAGATAAACAACAAACGATTCCAGCCACGATGCTTTTCGAGCACGCCGAGCAGGAATAATTTTCGACGAAGGCCCTCATTAGAGCCATTTTTTGGTTTTTATTTGACAGGAATAGAAGCAGTTGTTACAATCGGTTGTACTGTGATTTGACTTTTCGAATGGCCGAAGATTCTCCTCGGCGCGTCGAAAGGTAAAGTGACAGACTTTTCTAGTCTCGAATCGCCTTTGGGTGAAAGGTCTATGGCGAGACCGAGTTGGAATGGCTGCTGAAAAGCAAAGGCTAACATTTTCCAACCACATGGAACGGAACCGTTTCCCGTCCCAACGTAAAGAGTTTATCCGATAACCTCACGTGTCCTACTTGTTCAATCCGCCGGCTGGCGGACTCCTGAGCAAGGAGAATCCCCGTGGGTGCCTTTTTATGTCCCAAGCAGACAAAGCGTTGCGTGTGAAAGATACGTTCAGCAAGGAGTCCTCACTCTCCAAGCGGAAGTTCTTCAATAACCGGATCACGGTCTCCCTGCCAGACCTGATTGAGGTGCAAAAAGACTCATATCAGTGGTTCTGGGATAAGGGCTTAAAGGAGCTTTTTTCTGAAATTAACCCCATCACCGATTTTACCGGGAAGGACCTGGAATTGACGGTCACCGACTATTATCTCGACGAGCCCAAGTATCCGGCCCTCATTGCCAAGAACAAGAATATTTCTTACGAGGCGCCGCTCCGGGCCAAAGCCACTTTGCTCATGAAGAAGACTGGCGAAGTGAAGGAACAGGAGATCTATCTGGGGGACTTCCCCGTGATGACCGAACGCGGCACGTTCATTATCAATGGCGTAGAACGTGTAGTGGTTTCGCAGCTCATCCGCTCCCCGGGTGTGTTTTTCACCATGGACTACCAGAAGGGTAAGAAGCTGTTCGGTGGCAAGATCATCCCGAATCGTGGTGCCTGGCTGGAGATCGAGACCGATTTGGACGGTGTTATTTCCGTGAAGATTGACCGCAAGCGCAAGCTGCCGATTACGGCTCTTTTCAAGGCTTTTGGTTTTGACGAGAAGCGTTTGCGTGAGGAATTCGCCGATGCTGACAACGGTCCAGTCAAATATATTGAGACGACCCTCCTTAAGGACCCGTCACACAATCAGGGCGAGGCCTACCGTGAAGTGTACAAGCGTCTGCGTCCGGGCGATCTGGCGACGGAAGAGAATGCCAAGCAGATGATCATCGCCATGTTTTTCAACTTCGAGCGTTATGACTTCGGAGCCGTTGGTCGCTACCGTTTGAATCAGCGCCTCTCTATTGACCGGGCCGATACCGAAGAGAACCGCATCCTGAACACGGACGACTTGGTGCTCATCATCAAGGAAGTGATCCGCCTCAACAATGATCCAGAGGGACGGCCAGACGATATCGACCACCTCGGCAACCGCCGTGTGCGGGCCGTCGGCGAACTCATTCAGAACAAACTGCGTGTTGGTATGTACCGTATGGTACGCAATATCAAGGACCGCATGAGTACCTGTGATCCGGACACTGTGGTGCCTGGTCAACTGATCAATCCTCGCCCAGTGGCTGCTTCGGTCAAAGAATTTTTCTCGAGCTCTCAGTTGTCCCAGTTTATGGACCAGGTCAACCCGTTGGCTGAACTGGAACACAAGCGTCGTTTGTCGGCTATGGGGCCTGGCGGTCTGACCCGCGAGCGTGCTGGCTTCGAAGTCCGTGACGTGCACCATTCGCACTACGGTCGTATTTGTCCGATTGAAACGCCAGAAGGTCCGAACATTGGTTTGGTCGGCCATTTGGCCAGCTATGCCCGAGTCAATGAATATGGTTTCCTCGAGACTCCGTACCTCATCGTGAAGAAATTAGTCGATGCCAAGAAAGAAGAGTTGGTCAATCGCATCTTGAATGAAGACGTGGCCGGTGCTGCTAAGAAGGGTGAGCGGTTGACGGAAGAGACAGCTGCTTTGGTCGCTACCAAGAAGAAGGATGAGCAGGTCAAGGTCAAGCCGTTTGTGACGCTTGATATCGAATATCTGAATGCCATCGTCGAAGACCGTCAGGTCATCGCTCATGCTCGTATCGATCTCGATGCTCATCGTAATATCATCGAACAGATGGTGGGTGCTCGCGTGAAGGGTCACCCGGAAACGATTGAAGCAGAAGCGCTCGACTATATTGATGTGTCGGTCAAGCAGTGTATCTCGATCGCCACGGCCCTCATTCCGTTCTTGGAACACGATGACGCGAACCGTGCCCTCATGGGTTCGAACATGCAGCGTCAGGCGGTGTCGTGTGTCATCCCGCAGTCACCGATCGTCGGGACTGGTATCGAAGACAAGGCCGCTCGTGATTCTGGTCAGGTGGTGCTTTCGCTCCAGGCTGGCGAAGTGATCGCTGTCGATGCACGTCGTATCTTGGTCCGTTCCGATGCACCAGCTGGTGCCAAGAAGGATCATATCGATACCGAATATCTCCTGCAGAGTTTTGAAAAATCAAACGCCTTCACCTCGATGAACCAGGTGCCGCGCGTTAAGAAGGGGCAAATGGTCGCCGCCGGGGATCTCTTAGCTGACGGTGCTTCGACTGATCATGGTGAACTGGCACTCGGTCAGAACATGGTCGTGGCCTTCGTCCCATGGGGCGGGTTCAACTATGAAGACGCTATCATTATTTCCGAACGAGTCGTGCAGGGTGATCGCTGGAGCTCGATTCATATCGAAGACTTCTCGATCGACGTGCGCGATACCAAGCTTGGACCGGAAGTCGTGACCCGCGATATTCCGAATATCGGCGAGGATCGTCTGAAGAATCTCGATGAAGGTGGCATCATCCGAATCGGTGCTGAAGTTTCCTCCGGCGAAATCCTGGTCGGAAAGATCACTCCGAAAGGGGAGGGCGATCTGACAGCTGAGGAAAGACTGCTCCGCGTAATCTTCGGTGAGAAGTCGCGTGATGTGAAAGATTCTTCACTCTATCTGCCACACGGCGAACACGGCAAAGTGGTTGATGTCAAAGTCTTCTCTCGTGAACGAGGTGACAAGCTTCCGATGGGTGTGTTCGAACAGATTCAGGTTTCGGTGGCGCAGATGCGTAAAATTTCCGTCGGTGACAAGTTGGCGGGGCGCCACGGTAACAAAGGTGTTATCTCGATCATCGCTCCCGCAGAAGATATGCCGTATCTCCCTGATGGAACGCCGGTGGATGTCATTCTGAACCCGCTCGGTATCGCCTCTCGTATGAACATCGGCCAGATCCTCGAGACGCACCTCGGTTGGGCGGCCATGAAACTCGGCTACAAGGTGGCCTCAGTAGCTCTCGATGGTGTTTCTGAAGGAGACATCAAAGAAGAATTGAAGAAAGCCGGCCTGCCTGAGAATGGTAAGATCCGTCTCACTGATGGCAAGAGCGGTCAGCCCTACGATAACGAATCAACGGTGGGTGTCATGTACATCATGAAACTGAACCACTTGATCGAAGATAAGCTCCACATGCGTTCCATCGGACCCTACTCGCTTATCACGCAGCAGCCTTTGGGCGGTAAGGCCCAGTTCGGTGGCCAGCGCTTCGGCGAAATGGAAGTGTGGGCCCTCGAAGGGTATGGTGCTGCGTATACGCTCCAAGAAATGTTGACTATCAAATCCGATGATGTGTTAGGTCGTTCTAAGGCCTACGAGTCGATCATCAAAGGCGAGCCAATCAAGAGTCCGAATCTGCCGGCATCGTTCCATGTTTTGGTGAACGAGCTCAAAGGTCTGTGTCTCAATGTCGAGCTGAAGGGTGCTCGGACGGAAGCTGATCTCTTGCCTGAAGAGATCCAAAACGAGACCGTCTAATTCCTTTCATCCACATCGTTTCAACTCACACCTATGGAAAACATCACCAAAGTCAGCGATTTCGACAGCGTCCGTCTGACGCTCGCCAGTCCCGACCAAATCCTCGAGTGGTCGAACGGAGAAGTGACCAAGCCTGAGACCATCAACTATCGGACTCAGCGCTACGAACCAGATGGCTTGTTCTGCGAGAAGATTTTCGGTCCTTCCAAGGACTGGGAGTGTTACTGTGGCAAGTACAAGCGCATCCGTTACAACGGTATCGTCTGTGATAAGTGCGGTGTCGAAGTGACCCGTTCTATCGTCCGCCGTGAACGGATGGGCTACATCAAGTTGGCCACACCAGTCTCTCATATCTGGTTCCTGCGTGGCGTACCATCTAAGATCGGACTCGTCCTCGGTATTTCACCCCAGGATCTCGAGCGCGTCATCTACTTCTCCTCGTACATCATCATGAGTGTCGACGAGAAACTGAAAGAACAGTCGCTCGATGCCTTGGAAAAAGAATACAAGAGCAAGCAGAAGGAGATGCGCGCCGCCGAGAAGAACGAAAAGGCCCTGGAAGAATCTCTGGACGAACTGAAAGAACAGTATCGTGATACTAAGGAAGACATCAAAAATGTCCGAGCCTACCAGATCCTCTCGGAAGTGGAGTACTTCAATCTCTCCAGTCGCTTCGGTCAGGTATTCACCGCCGGTATCGGTGCGGAAGCTATCCGCAAGATTCTCGAGAAGATCGATATTCCGTCGCAGCTCCAGGCCTTGAAGGAACAGCTTTCGGCCGACGAATCACTCGATCAGAAAAAACTTTTGCAGCGCCTCAAGGTCTACCAGGGTTTCGAAAAGGCCAAGCTTCGTTTGGAGTGGATGTTGCCCCTCATGATTCCTGTCATTCCGCCGGACCTTCGTCCGATGGTGGCGCTTGATGGTGGACGTTTTGCGACTTCTGACTTGAATGATCTCTATCGTCGCATCATCAACCGCAACAACCGTTTGAAGAAACTGATGAATATCGGTGCACCGGAAGTGATCACCCGCAATGAAAAAAGAATGTTGCAGGAAGCGGTGGACGCTCTCTTCGACAACAGCGCCCGGCGTGGTCAGGCTTCGACCGCTGCTTCGACTGGCCAGCGTCGTCCGCTCCGTTCTTTGGCTGATGCTTTGAAGGGGAAGCAGGGACGTTTCCGCCAGAACCTCTTGGGGAAGCGCGTGGACTACTCTGGTCGTTCGGTGATCGTCGTTGGTCCGAATCTGAAACTGCATCAGTGTGGTCTGCCAAAGAAGATGGCGCTCGAACTCTTCAAGCCGTTCATCATTAATAAGCTCATCACCAAGGAATACGCTCATAACGTCCGGACCGCTGGTCGCATGGTGGATGCTGAGACTGAGGAAGCCTATGAGATCCTCGATGAAATCATCGGCCACCACTACGTTCTCCTGAACCGCGCGCCGACCTTGCACCGCTTGTCGATCCAGGCTTTCCAGCCGGTGTTGATCGAAGGCAAGGCGATCCGTTTGCACCCGATGGTGTGTAGCGCTTTCAATGCCGACTTCGACGGTGACCAGATGGCTGTTCATGTGCCGCTCACCGAGCAGGCTCGTCACGAGTGTGCGACGATCATGCTGTCTTCGAAGAACCTCTTGAAGCCGGCCTCCGGCGAACCGATCGTTTCGGCCACGCTCGATATGGTGCTCGGTGTCTATTATCTGACGCACATCAAGGCGGGGGGTAAGGGTGAAGGCAAGGCCTTCGGAACGATGGACGAAGCTATTCTCGCCTATGAGAACAGTCTGATTGCCGTCAATGCCAAGGTGAGACTTTCTTTCGCTGGGAAGATCATCGAGACCTCGGTCGGTCGCATTCTTTTGAATGACATCCTGCCTGAGAGTCTGCGCTTCGTGAACGAAGAAATGATCAAGAAAGATCTGAAGGTACTCATGTCTCGTATTCTTGAGACTTTGGGTCAGGACGAAGCAGCCCTCTTCGCTGATCGTCTGAAGGATTTGGCCTTCCGGAGCGTTTCACGGTCTGGTATTAGCTGGGGTATGAACGACTTGGTGGTACCGAAAGAAAAGCCAGCCCTGATGGCCGTGGCCGAGGAACACATCAAGGAAGTGAAAGATCAGTACAACATGGGTCTACTCACTAATGAGGAACGCAAGAGCCGTGTCATTGAAATCTGGAACGATACCAAAAACAAGATTACTGATGCTGTGCGCGCGACGCTCGACAAGGAAGGTCCGGTCTATGCCATGATCTACTCCAAAGCTCGTGGTTCTGAATCGGTAGTGGTTCAGATGACGGGTATGAAGGGGTTGATGGCTGGTCCGACCGGAGAAACTATCGAACTGCCCGTGAAGAGCTCGTTTAAGGAAGGTTTCAACGTCTTGGAATATTTCATTTCGACCCACGGTGCTCGTAAGGGTATGGCTGACACGGCGCTCCGTACGGCCACTGCCGGTTACCTGACCCGTCGTTTGGTAGATGTCTCTCAAGACATCATCGTCCGTGAGGAAGACTGCCAGGACACCGAAGGGACCTACCTCTATCGTGAAGATTCCGACGCCATCGGCCAGAGCTATGGGAGCCGCATCGAAGGACGGACCGCTATCGAAGCGATCAAGGATCCTGAAACCAAGGAAGTAATCGTGAAGAAGGGGGCGCTTATCACCAAGGCCCAGGGCAAAGTGATTGAGGGCAAGGCGATTGTCAAAGTGAAAATTCGCTCGCTCGTGGCCTGTAAGTCACGACGTGGTGTCTGCCGGATGTGTTATGGGATCGACCTCGGCCGCAGTGCCTTGGTGGAACTCGGTGCCTCGGTGGGTGTCGTGGCCGCTCAGGCTATCGGCGAACCAGGGACTCAGCTAACCATGCGTACCTTCCATGTCGGCGGTGTTATCGGCAGTGACATCACTCAGGGTTTGCCGCGAGTGGAAGAAATTTTCGAAGCGCGTGTTCCGAAGACCGAATCCATCCTCTGCGAAGTGGACGGCCAGGTCAAAGCCATCGCTCGTGATAGCGCCAAGGTCGTGAAAATCCAGGTCATCGACAACGACCAGAAAGAATACGAATACCAGATTCCGACCAACGTCGCTCTCAAAGTGAAGGAAGGTGATCTCGTTTCGGTTGGTATGATGCTTTCCGAAGGCCACATCGACCTGCGCAAGCTTTTCGCCGTCATGGGACAGGAAGCGGTCCATCGCTACATCATCCGTGAGATTGAAGAGATCTATGCTACTCAAGGTGAAGCCATCAATGACAAGCACATCGAAGTGATCATTCGTCAGATGATGTCTCGTATCCGAGTGGCTGATCCGGGTGACACACTGCTCCTCCCGGGCGATATCGTCGAAAAGGACCAGTTCGTGGAAGCCAACGACGAGGCTCGTGCCAAGAAGGGTCGCGAAGCCATCGGCGAGCCGATGGTCTTGGGCATTACCAAGGTGGCGCTTTCGACCGAATCTTTCCTCTCGGCTGCCTCATTCATGGAAACGGCACGCGTTCTCATCAATGCGGCGGTGGCCGGCAAGGAAGATCGTCTGCGCGGACTCAAAGAAAATGTCATTATTGGTCGTCTCATCCCAGCCGGTACCGGGTACCGCGGGTTGGATGTCAATAAAAAGGGAGAGTAGGCATTCTCTCTATCGCTATACTCAAACACCCCTTGCCACTGTCGTTACGCGAACGACGTGACTTGCCAAAGGGGTGTTTTTGTGCTATACTGGTAGAGAAAAGAGCTAAGAAAACGGGTTAAGCCCGTTTTTATGTTATTATTGTATGAGTCAGAGGTTCAAGAAACTATTGGAATTCCATCATTGAAACGTGAAACTATGCCTTCGTTTTCAAAACTTGAGCTACCGACTCCAGTCCCAGAAACTAGTGACGATAAATCGCCCGCAGAGAGACCAGCGGCTGAGTCCGCGAATGAGTCTTCTTATGTGTGGCCGACAGGGAAACTATTGGCGGAGCAGGTGGCGAAACAGGAGGTTTTGGTAACTGCTTACCGTAAGTTTGATATGCTCTGTTTGCAAGCGAAGAAGTTTTTAGAGGGATGGCGGGCCGCGCACGCGGTGGATATCGATTTAAACGTGGCCGCTGAAGGATCTGATGGTCCCTTGCCCCAACTTTCACTACAAGAAGAGACGGCAGCAAACATTATGGTAGGAGCAATCAAAAAACTGCCCGAATTAGGATTTGCAGGGAATGAAAGGCTACTCCTCGCTGGTGTCCGAGAACTTTTTCAGAAAGGACCGGAGGCCATTGAAGACATGCGACTTGAATTTGCGCTAAAACATTTTAACGAGGTGACCGCTCTCAATACTCTCACGGAACAGTTGGCAGCACAGTCGGCAGCCAAAGAGTTGGTCCGGCAGGCAGAGCAGGCTCATTTGGAGGATATTAAGAAAGCCAATGATATTCTTCAAAACTTTCTGACCCCGGGCAGGGACAGTTAGAACGTGTTCTCTTTTTCTATACACTGTCTCCTCTTTGTGTGGATGAGCGTAGGCTTGAGGGAGCCCGGTTTTTTCGGGTTTTTCTTTTGAACAGGAGCGTTTCTTTGTGCTATACTGCCACTATATATCGTACTGATACCAAAAATATGGGCAGAAAGAAAAAGGCGGTCGCGGCGGACGAGGTTGATGCAGAGGGCTTCCACTGGGGTGAGATTCTCCACAGTGATGCTAAGAGGAGCATCGTGGCGGTTTTTTTGTTTGCCTTGGCTATTCTCTTTCTCCTGGGATTTTTCAATGCCGCCGGAGTCTTGGGCCAATGGTTCGACCGGGGATTGGGGCTCTTTTTGGGTTTTGGGAAGTGGCTCTTACCACTCGTTCTTTTGACTGCGGCACTCATGTTTCTGCGTCGGCGGACCACCACCCTGGCGGATGCCGTGAAGTTCATCGGTCTGGTCGTGGGATTTCTCGCTCTGCTCGGTCTCATCCATCTCTATAGCGGTACGACGACCAAGGAACTTTTGAATGTCGCCGAGCATGGCCGAGGAGGTGGGTACGTCGGTTTCGCCTTCGCCTATGTTTTGGGGAACTTTACCGGCAAGATCGCTGGGACGATTATCGCCCTAACACTTTTTACCGTGGGGATGATCGCGGCTTTCAACGTGTCACTTGTTCAGACTTTCGAAAAACTGGTGGAACGTTTACAGAAAAAAGAAGGGGAGGTTCTGCCGGTGGAAGGAAATCCAGCGCTCCTCTCCTCGCCCTTGGCCGATGAGGTGATAGCAGTAACTACCGGAGAGGAAGCTTCGGGAGCGTCTGCGCCTGCGCCGGTGGTTCCGGATGGTTTGGAAGAGAACAATATCCGCAAGATTGCCTTCGCCGGTGAGGAAGTGTTACCTTCTGCCGATATGAAAAGTGAGGAAGAGACTGTTTTGGTCCCAGCCTATATCCGTCCCAGACAATCGCTCGCCCGGCGCAGTCACAAGTGGGAATTGCCTCCGGTGGACCTCTTGGAATCGACGACCGGGGTGGCGGCTGGTGGTGATACCGAACGGAACAAGCACATCATTCAGAGTACCCTCAAACATTTCGGGATCGATGTGGAGCCAGGAGCAGTCCAAGTGGGCCCGACGGTCACCCAGTATACGTTTCGTCCTGCCTACGGCGTCAAGCTGTCTCGTATCACCACACTCAATAACGACTTGGCACTAGCCCTGGCTGCCAAGAGCGTGCGTATCGAAGCGCCCATCCCGGGACAAGCGCTCATCGGTATCGAGGTCCCGAATCAGTCGGTGGCGACGGTTCGTCTCAAGGCCGTGCTCGAGAGTAATGCCTTCCGTCATCGTCAGTCATCGCTCATGGTGGTTTTGGGTGAGGATGTTTCTGGGAAGTACGTGCTCGCCGATTTGGCCAAGATGCCCCATATTCTGATTGCCGGGCGCACTGGTTCCGGGAAGAGCGTGTGCATGAATACCTTTCTCCTTTCGCTTCTCTATCAGAACTCGCCCGATGATTTGCAACTTATCCTGATCGATCCGAAGCGTGTTTCATTCTCGCGCTACCGCGGTATCCCACACTTGAAGACCGACGTCATCGTGGAAAATAAAAAGGTGATTAACGTTCTGCGCTGGGCAACTGGCCAGATGGATCATCGCTACAAGATTTTGGAAGAGGCCCGGGTGCAGGACATCGCCGGGTATCATGAGCTCCTGACACGCGGTGAGAAGCGTACGATTGTCGATGCCGAGACGGGTCGGGTGACCAAAGAATTTTTTCCGCCCATGCCCTACGTCGTCATTATGATGGATGAAATGGCTGACCTGATGGCCACGCATGGTAAGGATGTCGAAGTGCTCATTGTCCGCTTGGCTTCGTTGTCGCGGGCAGTCGGTATCCATTTGGTCCTGGCTACTCAGCGGCCGGAGGCGACGGTGATCACTGGACTCATCAAGGCCAACATCCCGGCTCGTGTTTCCTTTCAACTCAAATCACAGATCGATTCGCGCACCATTCTCGATACTGGTGGGGCCGAGAAGCTTTTGGGCAATGGGGACATGCTCTATTCGGCGGCCGATGGCAAGGAAATCCGTCGAATTCAGGGAGTGTTTGTCTCAGACGATGAGATCAAGCGAGTCACGACGTTCCTCGAAAAGCAGAAACAGGATCTCGGCGATGATGAGATCGGTGAGGACTTCGGTGAGAGCGGCGCGCCTGATGGGATCATGGCCGCTATGGACGCGATTGATGATGGTGGGAAGTCTGATGATCTGTATGAAGAAGTGAAGCACCTCATTATCCAGACGGGTCGGGCTTCGACTACCAATCTCCAGACAACCTTCGGTATCGGCTATCCACGGGCTGCCCGCCTCATGCACCTTTTGGAAGAGAGTGGCGTGATCGGGATGGTGGATGGCAAGAAAAAAGTCCTGATTGCCAAGACGCCGGAGAATACGACGGTCACGGAAGAAGCACCGCAGTACGGCGATGATCCGACGGCTGATCAGGCCACCCGTGATAAATGGCAGGCCTAAATTGATAAGGGGTGATTGATGAGGGATGAGGGAGATACCGAAGAAAGGTTCTAGGTATCGCTTGTCATATATTAGACAGCTTTTCCTGTATGAAAGAGGGATTCACGAGAAAGAAAGTCGAGTCGCTCACTTTGGGTGAGAAGCTACGCAAACTGCGGGGCGATTTTCGTATGAGTCTCCATGATGTTTCCAAGGCCACCCGTATCCAGGTGAAGTACCTCGAACTTTTGGAGAACGGACAGTATGAGAAACTGCCGGCCGATGTCTATGTACGCGGTTTCCTCCGGAGCTATGCTCGTTA
This sequence comes from Candidatus Moraniibacteriota bacterium, assembly GCA_043785755.1. Classification (GTDB taxonomy): domain Bacteria; phylum Patescibacteriota; class Minisyncoccia; order Moranbacterales; family UBA1568; genus UBA1568. Next base: position 5,528 of record JAYVWV010000035.1, on the reverse strand, counting down.
CCTCAATGTCGATGAACAGGCCCTGGTGCGACTCTACGAGCGAGAGAGTCATATTCAAAAGAACCTCAATCAGGAAAGTGGTGATGAGAGGACGCAGCATTTGTTTTCCCCAGCTTCGTTTGTCATCACCTCACGCACTTTGGCGGTGGGGGGCATCATTCTCTTGGTTTTGGGTGCGTTTTTCTATCTCTATCGGGAATTTCGGAGCTTTGCGGCTGATCCGCAGCTGGTCATCCTTGAGCCGCAGAACGGGGCCGTGGTGGAAGGTGGCGAGACAGTGGTGCGTGGCCGTACCGACAAGGGGGCCGCAGTGACACTGAATGATCAGGGCGTCTTCGTCGACAATGACGGTCTTTTCAATGACAAGTTATTATTGCAGCCGGGTATCAATACCATTCGGGTACGAACGGCCAATCGTTTTGGTAAGGAAAAGGCGGTGCTTTTTTCGGTCGAGACACGCTTTGTTCCGGCGGTGGCGGGAGCGCCTCTTCTCTTACCTGAACCGGCAGTGAGTGAAACATTTCCGGTTGTGGTTACGGCGCGCGTCCGCCCGATCATGCTCAAGGTCACCGTCGATGGCGAGCTCTCGTACAGTGGCAAGCTCGCGGTGGGGGAGAGTAAGGGCTTTGAGGCCAAGGACCGGGTGCTCATAACGAGTGACCATGGCGAAGTGACGTTCGTTCAGAGTAACGGCGCGGGGGAACAGTCGCTTACCACGAAGCCGGGGCCGGCTCTGGATGTAGTGATTCTGCGTGCTTTACAACAACCCTAGACAGTTTTCTTGAGTGTATGGTATTATGAAAGAGAAGTAAACAACGTAATCACTAGCGAGAGTCTTATGGCCAAGGCGAAACAAACAGTCGTCGGGGAACAGGCGAAGTTGAAGAGTGTGGTCGATGCCATCGAAGAGAAATTCGGTGAGGGCGTGATCATGAAGCTCGGTGATATGCGCAAAGTGGATGTCGAGGCCATCCCGACCGGATCGGTGTCGATCGATATCGCTTTGGGCATCGGTGGAGTGCCGCGTGGGCGCATCGTGGAAGTCTACGGGCCAGAATCTTCCGGCAAGACGACACTCTGTCTTCATATCGTCGCCAATGCTCAGAAAGCCGGCGGTATCGCGGCCTACGTCGATGCTGAGCACGCCCTTGATCCGGAATACGCCAAGCGCATCGGTGTCAATACGGCCGACCTTCTCATTTCCCAACCAGACACAGGTGAGCAGGCCCTCGATATCGTGGAGACGCTCGTTCGTTCCAACATGGTAGACGTCATCGTCATCGACTCGGTGGCGGCCCTGGTGCCCAAGGCTGAAATCGAGGGCGAGATGGGGGATCAACACGTCGGTCGCCAAGCGCGCCTCATGTCGCAGGCTCTGCGCAAACTGACGGCTATCATCGCGCGTTCCAATGCTACGGTTATTTTCATCAACCAGATTCGCATGAAGATCGGCGTCATGTTCGGTAACCCCGAAACGACGAGTGGCGGTCAGGCGCTCAAGTTTTATTCTTCGGTCCGCATCGAAATACGACGGAGTGCCCAGATCAAGCGCGGCGAAGAGGTGGTCGGCAACCGGGTCAAGGTGAAGGTGGTCAAGAACAAAGTGGCCGCCCCGTTCCGCACGGCCGAGTTCGACATCATGTACAACGAGGGTATTTCACTGGCTGGCGATGTGCTCGATACCGGGGTGAAGTTCGCTGTGCTCAAGAAATCCGGCAATTCATTCTTGTATGGCGATGTAAAGCTGGGGGCTGGTCGCGAAAGTGCCAAGGCTTTTCTCAAGGAAAATCTCAAAGTCCAAAATGAGATTGAGCAGATTATTCTCAAGAAATCTAAGGAGGAGGGCGTTCCGGCAGCAGTGCCAGAAGCCGAATGATAGCCTATGCTATTCCCGCGGCGCTTTTATGAGATTGTACGGAGACGGGAGGCGACACTGCCGCTGCGCCTCTCGCTTCACACTGTCTGGGTCAGTGTGCTCGTGTTTGTATGTTGTTATTGGTACCTCTCTTTGACCGAGCCGGGGTCGCTTGCGGTCACGGCCAATAAGGCCTTAGCTGATGGGGCGATGATTTTGATCGGTCTTTCTTTCATGCTCTCGGGTCTGTGTTATTTTTGGGATCTTTTCGATACCAAGATCGTCTATCGTAAATATCTCGGCCTCGCTGGCTTTGCTTTCGCCTTGGGGCACGCGGTCATGTCACTTGTTTTTTATCTCTATCTCAAGCCACGCGGCTATGAAACCAGTCCCATCTTCATCCTCGACTACCAGTGGGATTTCGGATCGTTTCTCATCTCCAATCTCTATGCCTTCGCCTCAGCTCTCGTGGCACTTATTATTTTTGCCATGATGGCGGCTATCTCGAACCGTTACGCGGTCAGTGAGCTCGGGGGTCTGTGGTGGCGTCGTCTGCTCCAGCTTGGCTACCTCGGCTATATTTTCGCGACGCTCCACTTTCTCATCAAAAACATGCCTGAGTGGCGGGCGATGCTTATGTCACCTCAGCAAACGCTCCCGCCGCTTAATTTTTGGATTTTTCTTTTGGTCTGCGGCGTGATCGGACTGCGCCTGGCTCTGTGGCGGTCACTCCGGAAACACAAACAGGCCGTCCTCCGGGCGTTTGCAGGGAATAGAGAATGAGAGAAGACTACTTTTTTGGGAAAATCCTGAATACTTTCGTTTCACTTTCCACCAGCTAGCGGATTGTTTGCTTCAAAAAAGAAAAAAGGCGCCTGTCAATGCAGTACGCCTATGGGGCATGGTAGGGCCAGGTGGCTAGACCGTTGGTTGTTGGCCGCCCGGGTGGTGGTAGCTCTGCGGTGGCGGATGACCCTCCGACGGAAGATGGATGCACGGCGCCCCATGATGGCTGTGTTCGGGCACATCAGGAAGGAGGTCGCGAGCTTCATCGATGGTCACGATGCGCTGGTCTATCGTCAAGATGACCCGTACATCGAGTTCCGGCATCTTCCTTGAGGACCTGGAAAAGTGGTCCATCGCTCCTTCCAGCATCTTCACCGCGCTGGTCAGATGGAAGCGCAGGTCGCTGTGAGCGCCACTCCCAATCTTTTCAGCGTGATACTTGCCGCAGTGAAGACAGTTCGTGTGCGGCCAGAAATGGAACACCGCCGGATTGGTGATGTCGCTGCAGCTGGTGAGCAACGTGTAGAACGCTTTGCGGCAGTCAGAGTGACCGGTGAACAGGTGAACACCGCCGGGGGGGCGGATGATGTCCTTGGGACGAATGTCGCCGCCCTGGGCCCGAATACGGGCGATCTCACCGTCAACGATGCCATCGATGCGATCGTCGTAGCAGGTCAGAATGGCGTGACGCTGCCCTGGTTCATATGCAGAATGCATTTTTCTTCCTCGACTGTTGTTGAAGGGACTGTGAAAATAAAAGATTGATCTTGTCAGGACAGTGTTTCTTGAAGTGTCCGGTGGACACCCAAAGGTCGACTGAGGTAACAGGACCAACCAAGCCATTATGTGGAATAACTGAAATTGTGTCAACCCCCAGAGAAATCCTATGTGGTATACTAAAAAGCACCATGAAATATATCATTCCCTCTTCGTTTTTTCTTTTGTTTAGCCTCGTTTTTGGGGCCGCTTTTTTTCTCGTGTCTTCTCCGAGTGCGCGGGCGGCTGATTCAGCTGACCAGATCCAGAGCGATATCGACAAGATTGAAAAGAAGCTTCAGGCCGCTCAGAAGAAATATGGAGCGCTTCAGGACAACTTAAGTCAGATCACGAGTAACCTGACCAAGACACAGCAAACTATTCTCAAGGTGCAAAATCTCCTCAATCAGACTGCTCAAACCATCGACGAGAAGGAGATCGAGATCGGGAATATCGATGATCAGCTTGCTTTGGAGAGAAAGCTTTTGGGGAGCCTGCTTCAGGAGCTTTCACAGACTGATGCTTCGCCACTCATCGAAGTGCTGCTGGCTCAGGATGATGTGACGGATTTTTTTCAGAACACCGATGGACTCCTTTCGACCCAGGAGAGAATTGCAGGACTGATCGACGAAATCTCTCAGGCTAAGGCTCAACTGGTTGATGAGAAGGCCGCTCTTGAGGATGTCAAAAAGGATCACGAGACATTGCTTGCCATCCAGAATAAACAGAAGCAGGTGCTGGTCGCCACCAAGGTTGATGTACAGGGTGAGCTGGCTGATCAGGCCTCGGTGGTCGACCGTATCAAAAAGGACCTCGGACAGTTGCAGAGCGATTTGAACACAATCTTGGGAGGCAACTACAATGCCAAGGATATTCAAGACGCGGTCAAATTTGCCAGCAAGGAAACAGGCGTTCCTGTCGGTTTCCTCTTTGGGGTGCTTAAGATGGAAACCAACCTGGGGGCCAATGTCGGTGGCTGTACGTATGCCGAGGTGGAGGATGGGGCCAGTGCTAGTTACAAGGCCAAGAAACTCGGTAAGGTGGCCTGGGCGACTTTTCAACGCCGGCGCGATATCTTCAAATCCATCACCAAGGAACTTGGCATCGACTATCGTAAACAAAAAGTGTCTTGCAATCCCAAGGGCTATATTGGCACGGGTGGGGCGATGGGCGTGGCACAGTTCATGTCGGATACCTGGATGGCCTACCAGTCGGATGTGACCTCGGCCACTGGCCACAATCCACCGAGTCCTTGGAACCTGACCGACGGTGTGACGGCTATGGCCCTGAAGCTCGATCGCATCCCTGGCGTCGATCAGGGCAAGCGCTCTGCTTGGAAAAAAGCGGCCGCCGCCTACCTCGGGACCAGCTATGCTCCCTATATCAACGGTATTCTCTACTGGGCGGATAACTACAAGCAGTTACTGTGAATCTTTTTTTCTTGGTAGAAACTTTTCTTGGGAACGTTTTTCGTGTACAATAGAAGTGAAGTTATTTCGTTGTTGAAAGACTTTCGCCTAAAGACAAAAACAAAAAATTATGCAGCGTTTTTTTCGGAAAGTGAGGAAGGTAGTGGCGAAGAAAAAACTCTTTTTGTTCGGAGGTTTTTCCCTTCTTTTTTTGTTTGTGCTCAGTCTCTCGCTATGGCAACGGCCAGTACCTCAGTCTTCCGATGTGGCGTTGCAAAAGATTTCGTCCGAACTGGGCATCGCCGACCGATCACCCCGGGGGGATGCTGGTGGTTTGGTGGTACCGGCCTCGTGTCCTTCTAATCTTCATGATGCTCCAGATTACGGTCTGGCCTGCACCTCGAGTCCTAATTTTTGTGGCCAAACGAATTCCGGTACCTATCAGTGTGGCAGTATCTGTAGCGCCTCGGCGCCACCTGACCCTTGGTACCTTGTGCTAGCCTGTTACTCCACCCCCAACGCTTGCGGTCAGACTGGCATCGGTACCTATGACTGCGCTGCCAACTGTACTGCTTCTGCCCCAGCCAATCCGGCTGGCTATGGCAACGCCTGTACCTCGAGTGCCAATGCTTGCGGTCAGACCAACCCTGGATCGCTCGATTGTTCTGGCAGTTGTACTGCTTCTGCCCCAGCCAATCCGGCTGGCTATGGCAACGCCTGTA
>JAYVWV010000034.1:0-26078 GCA_043785755.1 Candidatus Moraniibacteriota bacterium | reverse complement strand
TTTGAGGGGAATTATACTATCGGAAAGAAACAGAAAAAGGTACCTGGCCACTTTTCTAGAAGTTCGTTTTTGCGTGGAGAACTTACTCTGGGAGTGGATACGGGTTATTCCATGGATAGTTTATACTAACAGTATGAATCGCGAACGAGGAAAAAACGTATATGGATAGTTTTGACTTTCGTCCGAAAGCACAGTAGTATACGAATATAATTTATCTGAGAAGTGTCTTTTATGGAACAGGAACACGGCGGGTGCGGATGTGGGGCGAATGGGGGAGCGGGTCATGGCTCATGCCAGAAACCGTTCACGAGCATGATCGTCAAAGTGGTACTCATCGGGGCGGTCGCGAGTGTGCTCGGGCTCGCTGTCGTGAAGGATGTCGTGTTCGGTCCCATTGATGACACCATTCAGGTCACGGGTCATATCGAAGTACCGATGAAAGCAGATACCGCCGAGGTAAACCTCGGGGTCTTGACGCTTACCGCGCCGACATCGGAAGAAGCTATCAAGGCGACGAGTAATAAGATGGCAGCAGTGCAGAGTGCTCTCCAGGAGGTGGGGGTGACGGCAGAAAACTATCAGTTGACTGGTTATGCGCTCAATCCACGCTACAAGGATGCTGTCGTGACTGATACTCAAGGAAAACCAACGGGGGCGGCACCAGAAATCATTGGGTATACCTGCTCGCAGCAGGTGACGGTTCGTATTCCGAAGATCAATGAAGATGCGACGATGATCGACAAGGTACTTTTGGCAGTCACCAAGGTGGGAGCCAACCAGGCCGGGGAAGTACGGTTGTTCGTTTCGGATTTGGAAAAGGCCAAGCAGGCTGCCCGACTCGCTGCTATCAAAGATGCTCGCAATAAAGCTATGGCAGTGGCTGATGCCGCTGATGTTCGTTTGAAAGGTGTCGGAAGCTGGACGGAGAATATGGTTTCTGCTCCTGGCTCAAGCACGCCGGCCCCAGGTGTCTATTCGTATGGATCGTCTGCGCCAGGTGGAACGCTCGCGACTCCGGTCGGAGCGGCGACCTTGGGTGCGGGGAATCTGGTGCTGGCCGTAGAAGTCAGCGTGACGTACTACGCCCACAGAAAGTAGGGTTGGACTATAACAGTATGCAAGAAAAAAGGCCCACGAGGGCCTTTTTTCTGAACTCACAAAGAGAGAAATGCTGGTATACTGGCTGGAGTGTCGCCTGTATCTGGGAAGATCATCATTTCATATGAACATCAAGAATATTCTGGCCATGCTGTATGAAAGGAGGCGACAGCTCATCTGGCTTAGTTTGATAATAGCCCTAGGGATTTTTCTCCGTACCTATCATTTCCGCGAGTTTCTCATCTATGTAGCGGACCAGCGGCGTGACCTGAACATCGTTCGGAATGTCGTGGAGAATCATGTTTCCTGGCCATTGTTGGGGCCGGACATGACTGGCGGTGAGGGTTTCCGTTTGGGCCCAATGTATTATTATTTCCAGATTATTTCTGCCAAGATTTTTGGCGCCGGTCCGGTGCAGCAGGCCTTTCCCGATGTTTTCTTCGCGATTTTCTCCATCCCGCTTCTCTACTATTTTCTCGGAAGATATTTTTGTGAGAAGGTGGCTTTGTTTTCGACAGGTGTGTATGCTTTTTCCTTTTTTGCTATCGAATATTCTCGTTATGCTTGGAACGTGAATCTGATACCGTTTTTCTCTCTGTTGTTTCTTGTGTCCTTCTGGCATTTCATGACAGAGGATGAAGAGACAGCGTGGCTGTGGGTTTTTCTTACCGGAGTTTCCTTGGGGGTCGGAGTGCAGCTCCATGCCATCGTGTTCTTACTCTTGCCTGCGCTCACCGTCTGTGGCTCGCTCTACCTCATCTTTGTAAGGGGGAAGCATATTGGGAAGAAGCTCCTTGTTATTCTCGGCTTGGTACTCCTTCTCAACACGGGCCAATTCATAAGTGAATTTCAGACAGGATTTACCAATACGCAAGATTTCCAGAAAGCCTTCATTTTTAAGTCACGGGAGTCGGGGAGTAGTTACAAAAAGATGTTGGTGCTGGATATGGTTTGTAACGCTCAGGCCAATAGTCGGATCATATCGTCGCTCGGAAATAAAAAGATGTGTGACTTTCTGTACATAGATAATCTCCGTGATTCTTCGGATTCCACCCCGCTCGCTTTGAAGAAAACTCCCCTGGCTCTTCTGGGGGAGGCCGCGAGTCTTATCTTTTCCATCTTGGGGATTATCCTGCTCGTGTCATCGTTCATGAATGAGTCTGACATGAAGAGGAAGTATTTTCTCGGGCTACTCCTTCTCTATGGCGCCCTCTATTTCTGTATCATGATTCCCATTGCTCCCGGATCGCGGATGAGGTACTACCTCCCCATCATCATCATGCCTTTTGTTTTCCTCTCTCTTTTTTTTGATCGGGTGGTTAAGATCTTTCCGCGGCGGCATGTCTGGATTCTTTCCATGGTTACCCTGGCATTGTTTTTGGCTAACGCCTTAGCGCTCTCTGCCAAATTTCAGCATCCCTTGCGTTGATACAGGGTTGGGCGCTTATTGACCGGCGGGTAGGTATAAAACGGGTAGCTTGAAATATTACAGGGATGCTCCTCGTACTAGTAAAGAGGAGGTTTTCTTATAATTATTCGTTATATTTATGACAAAAGCCGCGTGGGATTACCAGGTTTCATCAAAAAACGTTGGACAGCTACTGAATAAGGTCCCGGAAATAACCGTATTTTTCTGGATTATCAAAGTACTCTGTACTACTGTCGGTGAAACAGCATCTGATTTTTTGAATGTTAACCTCAATTTTGGGCTCACCGGCACGTCCATAGTGATGGGCGTTGTTTTGGCAGTGGTGCTCTTTTTTCAATTGCGGTCTCAGAAATATATCCCCAGTATTTATTGGTCTGCAGTTGTCTTGGTCAGTATTTTTGGAACCCTGGTGACGGACAACCTTACGGATAGCATGGGTGTGCCGCTTGAAGTGAGTACCATAATTTTTAGTATCTTGCTGCTGCTGACTTTCGCTGTTTGGTATATCAAAGAAAAAACACTTTCCGTTCATTCTATTATCACCAAACAGAGAGAGTTTTTCTATTGGCTGACAGTCCTGGTTACTTTCGCGCTCGGTACGGCGACAGGAGACCTTATGGCGGAGAGTCTTGGCTTGGGGTATACTCTAACGGGCATTATTGTTTGTGTTGTGGTGGCGACTGTTGCGACTGCCTGGCGCCTCGGATTGAATCCCATATTGGCATTTTGGATCGCCTACATCATGACACGCCCTCTCGGGGCTTCTCTTGGTGACTATCTCTCACAATCACCGAAGTACGGCGGATTGGGATTAGGCGCCACCAACACAAGTGTTATCTTTCTTTTAGCAATCTTGGCGACGGTTATTTTCCTTTCTGTGACCAAGCGAGACTTGATTGTGAAGAAAGCGGTGATAGAAGATGCTCACCTTCAGCAAATCCATGTTTTCTGGCAGGTAGCTCTGACCGCCCTGGTGCTCTTGTTTGTTGCGGTAGCAGGTTATTATTGGCGTCACAGCGTCTTCCAGTCCGAGGCAAACAGCACCGCTTCGCAAGAAGAAGCAGCCCAAGCTAGTTCAGTTGACCCTGCTCAACCCGCCAGAGAAACAACTGGCCAGACCTCGCCAACAACGAAAGTCTATCCGCTCGGGGACGTGGCCAATTTTAAGAAAATAGCCCAAGGGGCGCTTGATTTGGTGAATGCTGGAAATTTGTCTGGTACCAAAACATATGCTGACGATTTGGAAAGTGAATGGGATAACTCACAGGCTCGGCTCAAGCCGATGAATCCTGCGAAGTGGACGGAGGTTGATAATGCTATTGATAAGGTACTGAGACAATTACGTGCCGTCAGCCAGGACGCCGCAGGCTGTCGATCCTCGCTAGAATCATTGCTCACGGTCCTCAACTGATGGTGGCTTGTTTCGGGATTTTTTAGAGGTAACCAGGAGTAAGTTTTGTTTTTGCTCCTCAAAGTGTTTAGTGGGACGTCTGGTATACTGACACTTCGTGGCAGCGACTTGTAAATGAATGACCTATGGAACGTTGGCGCCAAATGATCCTCTTGTTTTCGGTAGCTGCCTTGCTGGTGGCTGTTTTCTTCGTTGCGAGAGGCGTGTTCTCTCAGAGTGGAGGAAGCGCTGGAGTTGCGCGCCTTGCGGTAAGTAACGATAACAACAGTTTGGGGAGTAACAAGATTAAACATATTGTTATTATCTTGCAGGAGAATCGCTCCTTTGATTCTTATTTTGGCACGTTTCCTGGGGCTCATGGCATACCGATGGAGAAGGGTGTCCCAACTGTTTGTCTGAATGATCCATCGGCAAGCCAGTGTGCCAAACCTTACCATAATACCGATGTCGTTAACACGGGGGGGCCACATGGTGCCGTGAACGCGGTGGCCGATATCAACGGTGGGAAAATGGACGGGTTTGTCGAACAGGTACGTAAGGGGAAATGTTCGGGTAACGACCCCTCCTGTTTTGCGCTAGGAAATGCTATGGATGTCATGGGCTACCATACTGATGCAGAAATACCGAATTATTGGGAGTATGCCAAAAACTTCGTTCTTCAGGACAATCTGTTCGCCTCCAACGCTTCTTGGAGCCTCCCTTCCCATCTTTTTATGGTTTCTGAATGGTCGGCCAAGTGTGAGAATAGTGGTGATCCCATGAGTTGCCATGGATCGCTTCAGAATCCGGCTTCACGGCAACAACTGCATGATCCGAATTTTAGTTTTGCTTGGACAGATCTGACATACCTCCTTCATAAGAATGATATTTCCTGGGGTTATTACGTGATGACCGGGAAAGAACCAGATTGTGAAGATGATACAGAGGCGACCTGTGTTCAGACTGCTCAAAATGCCCGGACACCGAGTCAGTGGAATGTGCTGATGAAATTTGATACCGTTAAGGAAAATAATCAGTTGGAGAATATCCAGTCCACCAATAATTTCTTCGAAGCAGCCAAGGCTGGGACGCTCCCAGCGGTCTCATGGATCATTCCATCCCAGGATGTGAGTGAACACGCCCCATCACCTATCTCGGCTGGACAGACCTATACCACGACGCTGATCAATGCCATTATGAACAGTTCTGCTTGGGACAGTACGGCCATTTTGCTGACCTGGGATGATTGGGGTGGCTACTATGACCACGTGGCCCCATTCGCGGTTGACGAAAACGGCTACGGACTGCGTGTTCCCGGGTTGGTCATCAGTCCTTACGCCAAACGGGGCTATATTGACCATCAGTTGCTCAGTCATGATGCCTATGCTAAGTTCATTGAGGATGTCTTTTTAGGCGGTCAGCGTCTTGATCCGAAGACAGACGGTCGTCCTGATCTTCGTCCGACCGTGCGAGAGAATGTTCCGGAATTGGGGAGCTTGATGAATGATTTTGATTTTTCTCAGGAACCGCGAGCACCCCTCATTCTTGATACGCGGCGTCCTTTCTCCTGGGGCGGGTTGTGGGAGGACACAAAGGAGTGGACCACCGCACATTTCAAAGTTGCGCAGTAGTATCGGGATATGCAAAAACTTTTCATCATTTTTATTTTGTGGCTCTCTCTCTTGCTGGGGGTCGGCTACTATAGCAAGACCTTGCCGCTTAACCCGGCTGGGAAATGTACCGTCAGTAAACAACTGCCTTTTTATCGCTTCGATTCCTTCTGGTACACTTCCATTGCTCGACACGGCTACAACTTTTCGACAGAGCGGAACTCGAGTATCGCCTTTTTTCCTCTTTACCCCCTCGTTATTCGTGGGGCGAGTTTCCTTATCCACATGCGCGAGGCGACACTCAGTTTTTTCTTGAATGTCTTTTTTGTTCTACTCTCTGTCTGGGCCATGTTTCGGCTCGCTCGTCTGGATTGGGATGAAGAGACCAGTCGGAATGTGGTTGTGCTATGGCTTTTTTTTCCACCAGCCTATTTCCTTATTTCCGGTTATCCAGAGGCCCTGTTTATTCTGCTGGCCATTCTCAGTTTTCTCTCGGCCAGAAAGAGATACTGGCTCCCCGCCGCCGTCTTTGCCAGCCTGCTCGTCCTGACCAAGCCGTACGGTATCTTCATTCTTCCTGCCTTGCTGGTGGAATACACGGAGGGATTTGCGTGGCAGGTGAGAAAAGCTGTGAGCAGTCTGCGCTGGCTTTTCCTTACTCTGCCGCTCTTCGCCTGGCTCGGTTTCGTGTACTTTAACTATCTCAAGTTCGGTCACCCCTTCGCTTTTTTTGAAGCGCAGCAGACGTGGGGGAGGACGCTCGGCAATCCATTGGGCGCCCTCGTAGTGGAGGCGCAGACCTACCTCTTTTCAGGTCACCTCCTCTCCGGTCGGAATTTCCCCTATCTCGTGTACCTGGTGAGTTTCTTCTTTGGTCTCTGGGCCACCTGGCTTTCTATCAAATATGTGCGCCGGAGCTACCTGGTTTTTTCGCTCCTCCTCCTCCTGAGTGCGCTCTTGACCGGGACGCTCACCAGCTTTGGACGCTATATGCTCCTCGGCTTTCCTGTCCTTATGGGGCCGGCCATCTTTCTTTCTCAGAAGAAGCGGTGGTTTCTCATCTACCTACTGTGTTCTGCTGCGACTCTTTTGTTCTTGGCCAGTTTATTCGTGCGCTGCTACCCTATCGAGTGAGGAACGATAAAATGGCTTAGATAAAGTTAATTTTTACTTGTGGTATAATACAGGCTACGTAATTAAGTAAAGAAATAGTTATGATGGAAGTCGTATCAGAAGATGGAATGGTGCTCGGCTATAAGAAGAAGACACTGGCCATGGTGGCTATTGTGGTGCTGGTCGTCGGAGCCGCTTTTTATGCAGGGGCGAAGTACGAGAAGGCGAAGCTTTCACGTTTAGGATTGCTCTCGGGCAGCGCGAAGCAGAGCCAGGTGAGCGAGAAGAAAACGAAGAGTGCTCCCGTGGTGACCGTGCAAAAATTTGCTGATCAGGATTATTTCAAGACTGCCTATCTGATTTCTGGTGTCACACTGAGCGCTGATGCTAAAATGGCACTGACCGGTTTCACCATGACGAAGAAGACCATGCCGGACGGGACGACCAGTATCATGCTCAAGGCTCTGAAGCCGGAGTACAAGGATCAGTCGTACACACTGAAAACTGGGGAGCAACTCTACTTCATCGAGAAGTTTCTCCAGGATGATGCCAACGGAACCGAAAGCAATATCGGTGATGATGGTGCGGTCATCGTCAATGCAGAGGGTAATGTCGTTTCAGGACCGATGTTCGGGAAATAGTAGTAATGAGGAAGTCGAAACAGAAAAGTCTCCGAAAGGGGGCTTTTTTGCAATCTTCGCGCCACAGACGTTGGTACACTACGGACATTGAACCTTGGTAGAGAGATGGACTCTCTCTACTGGTCTACTGCCAAAAGTTATTTTCACCATGGTGTGGTGCTCGCATCACGAGACAGCCATCTTGTTTACCGAAGTAGGTGACATCAGTAATGAGTACGATTGGTTGTGGGAGCAGACGAGGAGCAGGGAGCGAGACGGTATCAAGAGATCTTTGTACCCAGGGGATACTGTGTCGGCTCTGTGCAGAAAGTTGTGCGAGAGCCTGCTTTTCCCAGACGTATACTTTCCAGAGAGACAAGTGTTTACGTTGTGGCTGCTTCTTCGTTTGGAAACGATGCCCACACCGCACACATCGGTATCGCTGCATCCCTCCTCTTTTCCCATCCTTCCGTACCTTGTACTCGTTACAGGCTGGACACATTTTGTGAGTATATTCATAGTATTTGAGTTTATGGTGCTGATTATGCTTTAAGCATGGCACAGATGGTGCTTTTTAGCACCCCAGAATGTTCATTAGCTCGAAAAAGTATACTAGAGGGCACGTGACTCAGGTCACGCTCCATGCCGTAACTTCGCTTATGCTTCTCGAGGGCCAAGCGTCTTCATATAAAAAACCAGGCTCAAGGCCTGGTTTTTTATTGGAGTATCCCTGAAAGTCTTGAGATAGGGAGATTACTCAGCCTGCTGTATCGGCAGAGGCTCGGGGGTCTGATTTTTCCCCTGGTTCCCTTGTTGCCGATTTGTTTTCCCCTCCTGTTGTTTTTGTCCTCGAGTGGTCTTTATATCAGTCTGCTTCTGCTTCATTTCCGTTGACCGTTGTCCCCGGGCCGCCTTCATGTCAGATTGCTTCTGTTCCCAAGCTGCTTTCGTATCAGCCATCTTTTGTTCGCGCACAGCTTTCATTTGGTCCATGCGAGCTTGACGCGCTGCCTTGATATCGGTGACACAGCTCTGGCGGTCAGTGGTGAAAGATCCCTGGGCCGAGGTCTGGGTAGCCCGGAAAGCGTCCCGGGTGGCTTTTACCGCAGCCTGATAGGTTGTCCAGGCCTCCTTGAGAGCGGCGTCACGGGCGGTGGCGTCGGTGAGAGCACGAGCCGCGGTCACCGCGGTCATACGCACCTCTTGGGCGGCCTTGATGGCTGCCTGACGTGTCGCCAGGGCGTCCTTCATCACTCCCTGACGGGCTGTGAGTGTCGTTTTGAGACAGCTGGTGTCAATGGGCGATACCATGTTGGACGAAGTTGCCCCCCCATCTTCTGCTCGGGCGATACTTGGTTGGACGAAACCGGCCAACACGATGAGAGAACCAAGCACCAAAGTCTTTTTCAACATAGGCTTTTTATTATTTTAATTACTTTTTATAGTTACAGTATAGCATGCTACCACGAATTTTAAAGGTGGTTTTCCCGGAACCATTGACGCGGTCAGAGCAGTGAAGGAGGTTGTACGGGTGTCAATTTCTGAAGGGTTCAGATGTCAGAGCATTTCCAGTCGGTAGGCCAACATTTCGCGCAACTCTTGAGTCCGCTACGTCGAGACGTAGCGAGAAGACGATGATGCATCTCTGAGACAGTACTGGGAAGTCGTGGAGCTCGTGACGTCGCTCCTTGCCGTCGGTAAATTGTGCGACCTGCGTGAGGCCCGCCTGGCACTCCGTCAGAGGACCAGTGCGGCGGCTTGCGACTCTGACACCAAACGGACACGTCGGTCTGTGAGGCAGGCCCTGCAGGTTATCCAGAAGGAATCAGTCAGTGCATCAGCGAATTCTGAGATCAAAGAACTCTCGATCATTCTGGGCCAACTGATTAAGGTCTCGGGAATGGAACCAATGGGTCTTGGGACTGTGTCACGAGCTCTTCGTGACTCATACTGACAGGGGGTCACCAGGAACAACTGGTTTTTCGGTGAAACAGGCCTGAGCCTGAAACAGATAGAGCACCGTTGCAGACAGTCCAGAGAGTCAACGACTCCCGGGCTTTTTTTATGGCTTATCTAAGTGATAAAATCAGTATATTGGGTATTACTCCATACCATTGACAAAATGTCAAAAATGTGATATCATCAGGAGTCAGTGAAAATATGCTCATTTTCCCATAAATTAAGGTATTACCCCATAAAATATTTCTATGGAAGAGCTCGCGACAAATGTAGCGTCGGCACTCCAGACGTTCGATCGCCTGGCCTTTTCAGAAGTGCTGGCTTTGGCCAAACGAGAAAATGCTTCAGATATACATTTTTCTGGAAATGGCCGTATCGCACTTCGTATCAATGGGGCGCTCAATTTTCTTGCCTTTACCGAGATTGATCCACTGGTGGCGGAGGAGATTATCCTTGACCTCATTCCGGATCAGACTATTCGGGCTAAGCTCCTTACGGAAAAAGAGTATGATTTTTGCTATGCTCATGCCGATGGGACGCACTATCGCTGCAATGCCTATTATAAGAATGGGGCAGCATCTGTTTCTATGCGTCGCATTAACGATGCTATCCCGACCCTTTCTGAGCTCGGGGTGCCCTCCAAAGTGAAAGAAATGCTTCAGAAGAAGCAGGGGCTCATCTTTGTTTGTGGACCGACTGGTCACGGCAAGACGACGACTCTAGCTGCCATGATTAATGAGTTAAACGAGACGCGTGATGAGCATATCCTGACCTTGGAGGATCCGATCGAACACGTGTTCGCTTCGAAGCGTGCCCTTATCTCGCAGCGTGAGCTCCATACCGATACCCATTCCTTCGAGAACTCTCTGCGGGCGGCTATGCGTCAGGACCCTGATATCATCGTGGTTGGAGAAGTGCGTGATCGCGAGACGGCAGAAGCGGTCTTCAATCTGGTGGCGACGGGGCATCTTGTTTTGAGCACCGTCCACGCTACCGATGCGTCACAACTGCTCTACCGTATTGCCCGCATGTTCCGTGCCGATGAACGTGACATGGTGCTTTCCCAGATGGCCGACGCTTTGCTCGGTGTCGTCAATCAGCGACTGGTGCCGACGACTGACGGCGAGCGGACGGCGGTCTTTGAACTGCTTGTTGCCAACTATGCGGTCCGGAACGCCATTCGCAACGGGAATGTGGCCGAGCTCGTCAACACGATTACTTCCTCGGCCGAAGAAGGCATGGTTACGTTCCGCCAGTCGGCCATCGTACTGCTTGAGCAAGGCAAGATCGAACATGCTGTGGTCGCTCCTTACTTGACTCTGGGCACCCCCATGCCCCTCTTCGTCTAAAGCACTGTATCAAAAAATCACCACCGTAAGGAAGTGATTTTTTTAAAAGAGTGCTCTCTAAGTGAGAGGAGCTCCCGATGATTATTCTGGAGTGACATTGCTAAACTTTTTGTCTCGCTTCGGACAAAGGAAGGGCGCTGTCTTGCCAGGGAAACATTTTCCTGGTACAGTGCTGCTTCAGAGAAAGGATTGCCGGTGGCAATTTTTTTGTGGCCGCTAAAATAGCAACTCCTTATGACTCAGGGAATACAGAAGAAATCGTCGGTCGTCACCAAGCGCGGGCGTGCTGGGCTGGGGCTTTTTGCTCTGGTACCCTTCAAGAAGGGGGCGACGATCATTGAATACATCGGTGAGCGCATCCCGACGAGTGTCGGTGATGAGCGTGATAACCGCTATATGTTCAATATTAATACCAAGTGGGACATCGATGGCAGCCCACGCTACAATACGGCCCGCTATGCCAATCATTCTTGCCGCCCGAACTGTGAGGCAATCAATCGGCGCGGCCGCATTTTTATCGTGGCCAAGAAAAGTATCCAGGCTGGCGAAGAGCTGGCCTATCACTATGGGAAGGACCACTTTGTCGGCTTTATTCAACCGCTGGGCTGTCGCTGTGTCAAATGCTCTGCTTAAGGATTTTTGATTTTTCGTTTGCACTGGCCTGTTGACTTTCTTCTAAAAATCTGTCATAGTTACTTTTACTCAAACGCACCCTATGACCGAAGAAATTACCTATCCCATTCGAATCAATCGCTACCTGGCTCAGAAGGGTCTGGCCACCAGGCGTGGAGCCGATGAGTTAATCGAAGCTGGTTTAGTTGAGATCGCCGGGAAGAAGGCGGTACTCGGCGACAAGGTGGAAAATGCCGAAGTTTTGGTCGAGGTGATTAAGGATAAGAAGCAGCCAGCGAAAAAGACGGTCTACATCGCTTACTATAAACCCCGGGGTATCATCGCTCATTCGCCGCAAGAGTTTGAGCATTCTATCGATCAGGTTTCTGGTTTCCCTGGGACGTTTCCGATTGGCCGGCTCGATAAAGATTCCGAAGGACTGATCATTCTGACCAATGACGGCCGGGTGACGGAGCGTCTACTTCATCCGCGCTTCAAGCACGAGAAAGAATACAAGGTGACCGTCCGAGAAGATATTCCAGGCAATCTCAAGCGTGTCTTGGAGGATGGTGTCTATAATGCCGGCGAGTGGCTGAAGGCCAAGAAAATCGTCGTCGTACCACCCTCTACCGTGTATGTCATTTTGACCGAAGGAAAAAAACATCATATCAGGCGCATGATGTCCGAAGCCCATCTGACCGTGGAACGACTGATTCGTATTCGGGTAATGGATGTGTACTTGGGGGCGCTCAAGCCGGGTAAGGCGCGCGTCATCGAAGGGGCGGCCCGCAAAGCCTTTCTCCAGAGCATCGATCTTCAGGAACTGTAAAATATTTCAGGACCAGACGAAAAAATACGAGACTCGTTCTGGGTCTCGTATTTTTTATGCAGAAGAGAGGGTGTATAATTTCCCTTTCCAAGCAACGCTCTGCTGCCACAAAAATCCCAGCGTGATTTTTGTTGAAGTTATAGCTAAAACTTTTTGTTTCACAAAAAGACCTGCTTTTAGCTATAAATTCGCATCAGAGAATTCTTGGAAAAGGAAATCCGTAGTGTACTTTTCTTTAAAATGGTGTGTGGTTGACAATACCCCAGGGGGGGTATTAGAATAGAGACAGGAACATAATTTTTTGAAACACACTCTTATGATGGGTTGGAACACATATGGCGGGTATGGATTCATGGGTGGGTTCTTCGGATCCTTCTTCATGATTGTCTTTTGGGCGTTGGTGATCTGGGCCATCGTCGCCTTGGTGGCGCGCCTTGCGAAGCAGGGGACCAATGAAACGGGCAAGCACGCGCTTGATATTCTGAACGAACGCTATGCTAAGGGCGAGATCGCTCAGGCGGAGTATGAAGAAAAGAAAAAAGATCTCCAAGCCTAATCAGAAGAAAACGTATGTCCATTCACAAAGCGAAAATCGAGCGCCGTCTCAAAATCATCGCCGGTCAGGTGCGCGGC
The DNA here is from genome assembly GCA_043785755.1 of Candidatus Moraniibacteriota bacterium. Taxonomy (GTDB): domain Bacteria; phylum Patescibacteriota; class Minisyncoccia; order Moranbacterales; family UBA1568; genus UBA1568. Next base: position 13,436 of record JAYVWV010000034.1, on the reverse strand, counting down.
CTCCAGGAGATGGTGGAGAAAGATGCCTACTGCATTGATATCATCACGCAGACCTCGGCCGTCAAGCAGGCGCTTACCGCCATCGAGGATCTCCTGATGGAGAGTCACCTCGGCACCTGTCTCATTCATCAGATTAAGGGTGGTCAGGAAAAACAGGCGGCTGAGGAAGTCTTGCAGGTCTACCGTCTCAAGCGCAAATACTGAGCAAGTGTGTTTTCAGAGAGTGTACTTCTCTGAATCCTTCGGTGGAAAGGTGGAACAAAAAACTGTTCGTGAACTCATACTCTTGTTGAGAAGAAGTGATAAGTAGCGTATACTTCGAATGCTTATGAAAAAAGTCAAAAAAACTATAGCCTCTGGAATTTTTTTGGCCATTGTTTTTGCTTTGGGCGGAGCCTGTGTATTTGTATTATCTTCAGCACAAGCGGCTGAGATGAGTGTGTCTGATATGTCTCTGGTATCCGTCAGTGGGAACGATACTGCAAGCGCCCATTGCCCCAAAAAGAATGATGACGGGTGCGGGATGGTTCACAGTCAAAAAGAGATCAGTGACTGTACCCTATTGTGTAGCGGTTCCGCGTCAAAAACAGTGGCCGCAAAAAAGACACAAGACACTCAGGGAATCTTATTATCCATTGCTTTTTTGGAATTTGTTCCGAGGGAGACGGGAGTCTCTCGTTTTGCTCCTGGAGCATTGGCGAGGAACAGAAGTCCAAAAGACATCTTGTTGACTGTATCGAAAAAAGAATAGATTGCTTTAGAACGCTAGAAGGTTCGGAGCTTCCTTTGTGGTAGGAACTCCCTTTCGAGCGTTTTTTGTATCTCCGTTTTATTTTATCGTCCCGATACATTCTATGAAAAAACTTATTGTTCCTATCGCTGGGATGCATTGTCAGTCTTGCGAAATTCTCATCGAAGACAAGCTGACAGAAATTCCTGAAATCAAAAAAAGTTATGTCAACTACCAGAAAGGTGTGGCGGAAATCTCGTATGCAGTGAAGCCGAAGAAACAGGCTATCGAAAATGCGGTACGGGAAGCCGGCTACACCATCGGCGTCGTCGGAAAAAAGCCGTGGTTCAGTCGAAACAGGAGTGATTATAAAGATCTCGGAATCGCTTTTCTGTTCGTGGTCGGCCTGTACCTAATCCTGAAAGAATTCGGTTTCTCTGGTCTCCTCAATATCGGGGGCTCCTCTTCTCCTACGAGTTTCTCGACGGCATTTTTGGTTGGGATCACGGCTGGTCTTTCTACCTGTTTGGCACTGGTCGGCGGGCTGGTTCTCGGCATTTCCGCGCGCCATTCGGAGAAACATCCGGAGGCAACACCACTCCAGAAATTTCGTCCCCATCTATTCTTTAATGCCGGACGCATTCTTTCTTACGCATTTCTGGGCGGACTCCTCGGTTCCCTTGGTTCTTTTCTCCAGCTTTCCGGTAGTACGCTCGGGGTGGTAACTATTGTAGTCGGGGTGGTGATGTTGCTTCTCGGCGTGAAGCTTCTTGGAGTGGTCCCGCGCTTGGAAACAATGAATTTTGTTCTTCCGAAAGGAATGAGCCGATTTTTCGGAATCAGTAACAAGAAAAGAGAATACAGTCACACGAACTCATTCGTTCTGGGAGCGACCACTTTCTTTCTGCCCTGCGGTTTCACGCAGGCGATGCAGATCTACGCCGTGAGTACGGGGAATTTTTTCCAGGGGAGTCTCATTATGGGGCTGTTCGCGCTCGGAACAGCGCCCGGGCTTCTTGGTATCGGTGGCCTGACGTCGGTTATCAAGGGGATCTTCGCTCAGCGCTTCTTCAAATTTTCTGGCATCGTGGTTGTAGCGCTAGCAGTGTTCAATATCAATAATGGCCTCAATCTAACTGACTGGACGCTTCGCACTCCTGCCGGAGCGGAAATAAAAGCGGCGATTCAGGCCGCTGATCCGAACGTCCAGATCATTAATGGTGTCCAGGTGGTGCGGATGACTGAAAGTACCCGAGGGTATACACCGAATAGCTTCACTGTCGTCCGGGGGACCCCGGTACGCTGGGTGATTGACGCGAAGGACCCGTACTCGTGTTCTTCGACGATCATAGCTTCGAAGATTGGAGTGCAGAAAAATCTCGTGGCTGGGCAGAATGTTGTGGAATTTACTCCTCAAGAAAGCGGCACCATCCCTTTCTCCTGTTCCATGGGTATGTACAGAGGATCCTTTACGGTTGTCGATACTGTGAGGACTGGGAGCGCTGCCGGAACGCAGAACGTTGCCAAGCAAGCACTCGCAGCAGCACCGACCGCGGGCAGCTGTGCCGGAGCGGGCGGCAGTGGTGGATGTGGCGGGAGCGGAAAGGCTGTTGCTCCGACGACGGGCACCGTGGAGGCGGCTTCTCCAAATGGAAAAGACACTGATCAGGGAAATGTCCAGGTGATCAAAACAACCTACACGTCCGGTAATGATATTCAGCCGAATACCTTCACAGTCAAAGTCGGCCAACCCGTGCGTTTTTTGGTTGATGCCCAAGATGCCGGGAGCGGCTGTATGAGTACGATCATGATTCCGGGTTTGTACGCCAAGCCGCAGTTGATCCAGAAAGGGGAGGTGCTGGAAATGGCCTTCACTCCTGAACAAAAGGGCAAGTTCAACATCACCTGCGCTATGGATGTGGCCCGCGGGGCAATCACTGTCGAATAAATAAATTCTCTATAACGAATACACACTTTTTATGAACGAAACGACATTCAAAATCCAAGGCTTTCACTGTGATGCTTGCGTGAAAGTTTCGACAATGAAAATCAGGAAGATAAGCGGCGTGGAGGACGTCGCTATTCAAACTGACGGATCAGCGAAGGTATCTGCCGGTCGGACAGTGACGCTTGATGAGATATCTGAGGCACTTGATGGGCTGGGGTATACAGTTGGTGTCTGATCAGAAAGAATTAATACTAGATACATGTCTATGAAAAAGCGAATAGTGCTGCAGATCACGGGGATGCACTGCGCCTCGTGTGAAGTACTCATCAAAGAGGAGTTGTGCAGGCTTCCCGGTGTGAGCGATATCGTGATCGATGCGAAGCTTGGTACCGGGGAGCTCATACTTGAGGGCGAAGCGAATTCCGAGCAGGATGTTGTCGATGCCATCAAGCGTGCTGGATATGTTGCGACCGTGACGACAGGAGAACCCGTGTCACCAGATGTGCCACTCGAAGCAAGCCGTGATATCGCCGTTACGCGCAATGTCGTCAAGAGTGGAGATCCTTTCAAAATGAAATTGGAAGCCAGAATCGAAGCTGACGGGAGGGTGTTTGAGGGTTCAGACGGACAGCCGTACTTCGAGGGGAAAATTACAAATGATCGAAGTGCGGAATTCAATGTTCCGAAAGACACCATCGCTACCAACGGGCTGGTTGACCAGCTGATGAACGCTACGAACCTTAGCCACCTATTTGATGCGGTTATTGGGAGCGGCAAGAAAAGTTCTCAAAGCGCAGGATCAGAGGGGCTGTCGGGAAAAGTTTTGGCGGTGAGCGCGGGTGTGGCTGAAAATGTGACTGCTCGATCGGGAGGCTCAGATAAGCGTACGAGTTTGTCGCTTTTCGGCATGCATTGTTCCTCATGCGCTGGCATTATCGAGAGGCAATTGAAAAAGGTGCCAGGGGTCAAGCAGGCCACGGTTAATTTTTCTGCTGAAAAGGCTACGATTCTTTTCGATGAGAGAGTAGTTGATACCAAGACGCTGGTTGATGCTATTGCCAAAGCCGGATACCGCGCTGAGCAAGTCGATGCCAAAGATACCGAATATGAAACACGAAAACGCGATAAGGAAATTTCTTTATACTTTAATAAGTTTCTCTTCAGTTTCATCCTGAGTTTTCCAATGCTGTACTTCATGGTATTTGATTTTGTGAATTGGCTTCCGGGAGAAAAAACGTTAGCCCCGTATATTGGGGTGTTTTCACTCTTACTCACGCTCCCTATCCAGTTCATCATCGGCGCCGGCTTCTATAAAGGAATGTGGTCGTCACTGAAAATGAAGACCTTCAACATGGACAGCTTGATTGCTATCGGTACGAGTACCGCTTTCTTCTACAGTCTGTACAACTATGTCGTCTTTGTCGTTACCAATGATTCATTGATTGGTGTCGGTGGGATGAAAATTCCAGATCTGTATTTCGAGACTGCTGCCTACCTGATTACATTTGTGATCCTTGGGAAGTGGCTGGAGATTCGTACCAAGGGGAAAACATCCGATGCGATCAAAAAGCTCATGGGACTACAGGCGAAAACGGCCCGCGTGATTCGGGCTGGCGTGACGGTGGATATCGCTATTGATGCCGTCATTCATGGCGATAGAGTTATCGTCCGCCCCGGGGAAAAGATCCCGGTTGATGGAAAGATTGTCACGGGGTCTTCGGCCGTCGACGAGTCCATGATTACGGGGGAAAGTCTGCCGGTGGAGAAAAATACCGGCGATATGGTGGTTGGTGGGACGATGAACAAAACTGGCAGTTTCGAATTTGAAGCGACGCGGGTCGGCAGTGAGACGACCCTGGCACAAATCATTCGGCTTATTGAGGAAGCTCAAGGGTCGAAAGCGCCCATTCAGAATTTTGCGGATAATATTTCTGCTTGGTTCGTGCCAGCGGTCATCATCATTGCTATTCTTACGTTTATCGTCTGGTATGTGGTACTCGGATCGACACTGGCCTTTGCTTTGATGGCCTTTACTTCGGTCATCGTGATTGCTTGCCCGTGTGCTCTCGGCCTGGCGACGCCGACGTCACTCATGGTGGGGACGGGAAAAGGTGCGGAATATGGAATCTTGGTGAAAGGTGGTGAGGCACTGGAAGCGGCGAGCAACATTTCGGCAGTGATCTTTGATAAAACTGGGACACTCACCAATGGTAAGCCAGTCGTGACAGATGTTGTTTCGTTCGGCCAGCTTGGAGAAGACGAGATTATGGCCATCGCAGCCAGCCTGGAAAAGCTTTCAGAGCATCCATTGGCCGAAGCTATTTATGAGTATGCAGGCGCGGAAGGAATTGACCTGGAAGCAGTGCAAAATTTCAATGCCATCCCTGGGCATGGCGTGCAGGGTGATGTGAACGGCATGACCTACTACTGTGGCAATCGCAAACTCATGAGAGAGACACTTGGTTTGGAAGTGGGTAAGATTGAGCGTAAAATGGCACGCCTCGAAGAGCAAGGAAAAACAGTCATGTTACTCGCAACGAAGGATGGCGTGGTAGGAATTATTGCTGTGGCGGATACCGTGAAAGAAACGTCACGGGAAGCAGTCGAAAAATTGAGGAAGATGGGTATCGAAGTCTGGATGATTACTGGAGACAATCTGCGTACGGCTCAGGCCATTGCCACACAGGTTGGGATCACCAATATTTTGGCAGAAGTGCTACCGGAAGATAAAGCGAAGGAAGTGAAAAAACTGCAGGATGCCGGAAAGAGAGTGGCCATGGTGGGTGATGGTATCAACGATGCGCCGGCACTGGCCCAGGCCAACGTGGGCATTGCTATGGGGAGTGGTACCGATGTAGCCATGGAGGCGGGTGATATCGTCATTATGAAGAGCGACCTGCGTGATGTCGTGACGTCATTTCAACTTTCCAAAGAGACCATGGGCAAGATCAGGCAAAATATGTTCTTTGCTTTGTTTTACAACGTGATTGGTATCCCGATTGCCGCTCGAGTATTCTTTGCCTTCGGATTGGTACTGAAACCAGAATTAGCGGGGCTCACCATGGCGCTGAGTTCGATTTCCGTGGTCGGTAACTCACTGCTGTTGAGGCTGTTTCGACCAGGTAAGAAGAACTATGTCTCCCTGGTGGCGCCATTCGTATTGATGGTAGTGTTTACCTTTGGGTTCTTTGAGTTCGCGAAATTCAGTTCTGGTATGGAGACGGGTACGGACAAACCAGTCAATGAACAGGTACAGAAAAAGGCAAGTGCTCTGATCGCTGGTGGAGTGCTCAAAATAAACTTTGCCGAAGGGAGCCCCAAGATTTTTCTCGGAGTGGACACCTTTGATACTACCATCGCAAAAGCGGAAGGGAGCACGGTGCTATCTGATAACTCGATGGTCATCGGTGCCAAGGAGGCGGGTATGATGAAAGAAGAAAAACTGATTCAGAAACCTGGAGACAACTTGAAGGATTTCTTTGGAATCCCGATGATGAAGGTAGCCGGAATAGTCGAAGCAACAGGAACAGATCTCGATGAATTGCACATCGTGAATAAAAACACCTTAGCCAAGCTGGTATCAGTAGCAGATATCAAAGTACTACTCGATGGGAATGACACAGAGTGGATGTATCGTATCGGCGATACAGTGCCGATACAGTTCCGAAGCATCTTTTCGCCGGGTGTGTTCACTCCGGTGCTCATTGATGGAAAAAAGTATCAGCCTGTCTACTTCGGATCAGCCGAAGGCCAGATGATGCTTGAGGAGCAGATATTTCAGGAAGTAGGTGACCGAGTGGACGATTTCTACGGGAATCAAGTCATTTTGGCTGGTATTTTACCGGAAACAAAGACGTTTCTCGATATGTTCCATTTTGTTGGCCAGGATTTTCAGATGGAACAATAATGAGATAATACAAAGATTATGAAACAATGGTTAAGGACGAATATTCGTTTTATCATCGGCCTCTCTCTTGGCGGGGTGGTTATTGGTGGCATCATCATGACCTCTCGTTTGGAGGAAGATCAAACAACTGGACAGACAGTAAGTATGGCAGAGACGGCTCGCTCAGATACGAGTGACAGTAGGGCAATCGAAGCGAGTGAGCGTCAGGCGGTAGTGTACCGGTCTACGACCTGTGGATGTTGTTTGGGGTATATTGCTGAATTGAAAAAACAAGGCTTCGACGTCGACGTTCGGTCTTTGCGAGAGGCGGAAATGGTGCCGATCAAAAACCGGTTTGGGCTTCCTGCGGAAAATCAAAGTTGTCACACGACTGTCATTGGCGGGTTCTTTATCGAGGGGCACGTTCCGATGGAGGCGGTAGAAAAATTACTGGTGGAAAAACCAGCTATCGATGGTAGCGGTCTTCCAGGTATGCCACTAGGAACACCGGGTATGTCAGGCGTGAAACAAGCCCCGTATGAGGTGTACCAAAAGAAAGGGAATGACTTCACTCTATTTATGACAATCTAAATGAGCAGGGAATAATCATTAAACATTTTTGTAAATCATAACTATAACTCTATGCGTAATAAACAAGTAGTATGGGGACTCGTTACAGTTGTTACCGTGGGCTCACTCGCTTGGTATGGGATAGCCAGCCGTCAGGAAGAAGTGAGTTTTACCGAAAAAGAAACAGTAAACTTGAACGCTCCGCCATCAGGAGAGGTAAAACAAGCAACTACTTCCCAAATTATTGATTTGAAGGATGGTCAATCGACTGATCTCACCATTACGCCCATCCAGAAGAACATCGCGGGTCGCATGGTAAACATGCTCGGCTATAACGGCTCCATCCCCGGACCGACACTTCGCGTTCTTGAGGGTACCGAGATCACTATCAATCTGAAAAACGGAGGAACAATCGGAACATCGCTCCATGCCCATGGTGTCCGCATGGACAATGCCTTCGATGGGGTTCCGGGTGTCACTCAGAAGGAGGTCGCTCCTGGTGAGTCGCTTGTCTACAAGCTGAAGTTTCCTGATGCTGGTGTCTTCTGGTATCACCCGCATGTAAGGACAGATCTCACCCTTGAGTCGGGACTCTATGCCAATATCATTGTGACCCCGAAAGACACGGCCTACTGGGCGCCAGTCAACCGAGAAATCCCTCTCATGCTCGATGACATCGCCCTCGATGAGAAGGGTATGCTCCCATTTGATACCAAGGTGGCTAATCATACACTCATGGGACGCTTCGGCAATGTGATGCTTGTGAACGGTGAGACAGCGTATCAGCTCCAAGCGAAACAAGGTGAAGTGGTGCGTCTCTATCTTACCAATGCCGCCAACACCAGGCTCTTCAACTTTACCCTTCCCGGAGTGAAGATGAAGCTTGTCGGTGCCGATGTTGGGCGCTATGAAAAAGAAACTTTTGTGGATGGCATACTCGTGGCTCCTGGTGAACGGCGGGTCGTTGACGTGCTCTTCGAGAAGTCAGGTGAATATGTTATGAAACATCAGACTCCTGAGAAAGAATATGTACTCGGAAAAGTGAGCGTTTCTCCGGAGGCATCTGCCCCTTCTTATAGCAAGGAATTTGCAATTTTACGGACAAACTCAGAGGTTGTGAATGAGTTAGATGGTCTCATGAACACCTATCTCTCAAAAACACCAGACAAGAGCCTGAAGCTCTCTCTTGATATGACATCGGAAATGCGCAAAGGCATGCCTATGGGGATGCATTCGATGGGTGGAGGCGGAATGGCTATGTCAGACAAGGGGATGGGAATGGGGGATGATGGCGATGCTCTCGAATGGGAAGATACGATGGCTGGCATGAACGCCCAATCAAATTCAAACATGATGAAATGGAAACTTGTTGATAAAACAAGTGGCAAAGTGAATATGGATATCAAGGATTGGAATTTCCAGGTCAGCGATAAGGTAAAAATTCGCATCTTCAATGATCCGCAGTCAATGCATCCGATGCAGCACCCGATTCACTTTCACGGACAGCGCCTCATGGCGCTCTCGACGAACGGCGTAAGAAATGAAAACCCTGTGTGGGCAGATACGGTACTCGTGGCCAAGGGTGATACGGTTGACATCCTGCTCGACGCCTCTAATCCCGGCACCTGGGTCGCGCACTGTCACATTCTCGAACACGCAGAGAGTGGCATGATGCTCTCCTACACTGTTGGAAAGACTCATTAAATTAAAAAAAGCAACCATTAACACTCATCATTATGGACGACTGGTATAAACAAGAAGAAGGCGAGGCTGGAGAGCCAATCAAGACGAGGGAGGAAAGGGGAACGCCGAGCAGGGAAACCTGGATCATTGCTGGTTCAATTCTTCTGGGAGGAATCATCATCAGCGCAAGCATTCTCTCTTCCGGCGGAAAGTTTCAGAAGTTGGCTGATTCTGACTCGGCAGCAGTGGCACAGCCATCAGGGAATCCGACGCTGGCCGGCGGGCAGCCAAGTGCCCAGCCAAGTGGCTCGGTGAAAGTTTCTACCGATAACGACCCGGTGCTGGGAGATAAAAATGCCCCCCTGACCCTGATCGAGTTTTCAGATTATGAGTGTCCGTCTTGCAAGCGTTCGTTCACTGACCTTCTCCCCGAACTGAAGAAGGCTTATATTGGCACAGGGAAAGTGAAACTTGTGTACCGGGATTTCCCGCTCTCCTTTCATGCGAATGCGGAGAAAGAAGCTGAGGCAGCGGAGTGCGCGAGAAGTCTTGGAAGTGATGCCACCTACTATAATTTTCATGACCAAATCTTCACTCAAACAACCTCGGGCGGCACCGGTATCGCTCTGACACAGCTTCCGGTGATAGCAAAAGATTTGGGGTTGAATGTAGATCGGTTCCAACAATGTCTCGATTCGGGAAAATTCAAAGATGAAGTCGCCAAGGACATCGCTGATGGAACGGCGGCTGGAGTGTCTGGTACACCCTCGTGGATTATCGGAAGCTCGAGCAAGGACGGTCAAATTGAAGGACAGCTTATTGTAGGAGCCCAGCCATTCAGCGTTTTCAAGGTGATTATCGATGAAAAGCTAAACGGTAAGTAAGGAGGTATAGCCTATGAAGCAAATCTGGTCTACAAAAATTATTGTTCCTGCGCTGATCATCGCGATGCTCTATGTCGTGACGACCGTGTACCTCATGAATGCAAGTCTCGTAAAGGATGCGCTCTTTGGAATACACTCCATGAACTATAAATGGAATATCCTCATCGCGCTTCTCGCAGGTATGTGGACAGCGATGAGCGGACTCAGTCTCTTCCTGCTTACCACTGTCGCGACGCTGACTGGATTAAATCTCATGCTTACCTTTGAGCGTCTCCGGTCAATCCGATCTTCTGGGAAAATGCATTGGGCTATCGGCGGGAGCTCCATCTTGGGAATAGTAGGGAGTGGTTGTGCCAGTTGCGGGTTGCCGATACTCGCTCTCGTAGGTTTCGGTGGTGCTGCCGTTTACTTGCCTTTCCAGGGCATGGAGCTTTCTCTTGTGGCCGTCCTCCTCCTCTCGGTGTCCTTATATGTCCTGATACGGGGGCGAGCAGAAAGAACACTCTGTGTTATTGAAGCCACTAAATTATCAACAACAAGTGGTCGAAAGCATTTATTGAAAGGGGGTGAAGATATATGATGGGAAATTATTTTGGTGGTAGTTTCGGGTACATGGGCATGCTCTGGATGATACTTCCCTGTCTCCTCCTGTTGGGTGTATCCTTTCTTGGTGGGGGAAATGCGTTTTCCTCCGGGTACGTCTGGCCAATACTGCTCGGCGCTTTCCTCATCACACATATCTGGATGATGGTGAAAGACCACGCGGGACGTACGGATACTCCGGTCGAAGGAAAAATTCCTGTTACCCCGGCCCCAGAAAAACCTGAAACGAAAGAGGGGGACGAAGAAAAGTAAAAGAAGTAAGCATTCTCACCACACGCTTATGTTGTATACCTGTGTCATGCACCCCGAGATTCGGTCAGAGAAACCGGGGACATGTCCAAAATGTGGCATGACCCTCGTTCTGATTGAAAAGAAAGGCGGGGATCATCCGGAGAAACACGCGGATCATGGGGCGGTACACAATATGGCCTCTCTCGGAAAAGCGTCGTGCTCTGCGAGATTCAAGATGAGTATGTCGATGACGATGGGCATGGATCATACTGGGTTGGCTGGCCGGGAAATGGCGCGTCTCATGGAAATAGACATTCGAAACAAGTTTTTCTTTGCCCTTATACTGACCATCCCCATCATCCTCTATTCACCTCTCGGCACGGAGTTTCTCGGTCTCAACCTTCTATCACCGATACCGTTACCATGGCTTTTGTTTCTGCTCACCACGCCGGTCTTCTTCTATTCGGGCTGGATTTTCCTCTATTCGACCTATTTCGCTCTGAAGAATAAGACACTTAACATGGCCGTACTTATCGCGGTTGGCATCACGGCTGCGTATGGGTTCAGTGTTTTGCTTACTCTCATCGGAAGCGCGGACTCCTACTATGAAGCGGCCGCCATGCTTATCACCTTCGTGCTCTTTGGCCATTGGATGGAGATGAAATCTCGACGGGGAACAACGGATGCTCTGCAAGCACTTTTCAATTTGGTGCCACCTCAAGCCAGGGTTTTCAAAAATGGCCAAGAGGTGTTCATTCCAACGGCTGAGATAGCACTGGGAGATATTATTATCTTGAAGCCGGGAGACAAGGTGCCCGTGGACGGTGAAATTACGGAAGGCGAAACGGCTCTCGATGAATCATTGGTGACCGGAGAATCTATCCCGACTACTAAAAAGATTGGTGATCAAGTCATTGGTGGATCAATCAACACGGCTGGATCGGTGAAATTTACAGCAACAAAAATAGGCAAAGATACTGCCTTGGCTCGCATTGTGGCGATGGTTGAAGAAGCTCAGAATTCGAAAGCGCCGGGGCAAAGAATCGCCGACAAGTTTGCAAAATATCTGGTCATCGCAGCGGTCGGATCAGGACTGTTGGTCTTCGTTATTTGGTACTTCATCGTCGGGGCGCCACTTCTCCTGGCGCTCTCCTTTGCCATCGCCACGGTTGTCATCGCCTGTCCGGACGCGCTCGGACTTGCCACGCCGACAGCGGTGGCTGTCGGCACCGGCCTGGGGGCAAAATACAACATTCTTATCAAGGATGCTTCGACTCTCGAGCAAGTCTCAAAAATTCAGGCCATTGTACTCGACAAGACCGGGACGCTCACCGAAGGGAAGCCGGTGGTGACGGCCGTCGTCACCGTGGAAGGGTTCTCCCAAGACGAGGCGCTCCGCCTGGTCGGAGCGGCCGAAGCGAAATCCTCACACCCTTTGGCGGGCGCCGCACTCCTTGAATTGGAAAAGCGGGGGCTGGTCCTTCCTCAAGCTGTCGGTGCATTTGAGAACCTTTCCGGCCTGGGAGTGAAAGCCATCGTTGATGGGAAAGCTGTGCTCATAGGGACAGTTAAGCTTATGAAAGAAAGTAACATTGCTCTCGGTGAGTTGGAACAAAAAATCAATGAGTATCTGGAAAGAGGAGAAACGATTATGATTCTCGCGGTTGATGGCGCTATCAAGGCAGTAATTGGCGCGACTGATCCCATAAAGCCCACTGCCGTACAGGCGGTGGAACGTCTCAAGAAATTAGGCATCGAGATTGTGATGATCACTGGTGATAACAAACTGACCGCGGAAAAAGTGGCTGGTCAAATCGGTATCGAAAGAGTGTTCGCGGAAGTGATGCCAGAAGACAAGGCCAATTATGTAAAAAAACTTCAGCACGAGGGAAAATTCACGGCGATGGTGGGTGATGGTGTCAACGATGCTCCAGCACTGGCTCGGGCAGATGTCGGAATCGCGATTGGCGCTGGGACGGATGTCGCGATTGAGACGGCCAAGGTCGTTCTGATGAAATCTGATCCGCTCGATATACTCCGAGCGATCACCCTGAGCAAGGCAATGGTACGTAAGATGAAACAAAATCTCTTTTGGGCTTCCATCTACAATATTCTTGCCATACCGGTTGCCGGGGGTATCTTATATCCGGGCTTTGGTATCATCCTTCGTCCGGAGTTTGCGGCGCTTTTGATGAGTGTGTCTTCGATCATTGTTGCAGTAAATGCCGTGCTATTGAAGCGAGTTGAATCAGAACTTAAGGATTAACTAGGACAGTGCTATGAAGAAAACTATTGTTATTTCTGTTCTTCTTCTCGCTCTCATGGAAGGTATTTCCTGGTGGGCTTATAAGTCATGGTCTTCTCAAGGCACTGATGAACCCTCTCGGCCTTCAGAGGAAAAGCAAGTACCAGCGCCTTTGCCTAACGCGGTAAGTCGGCAGCCAATCGAAAAACACGAAAGTAGCCCACCGAGTGACAACCAAACCTCAACTACTCCCGAAACTTCTCCTGCCGATCTTCCTCTAAGGGGGATGGGTTCCAGCGGCTCAGAAGGCAGTTTCCCGCTACCCAGCACTGAAGTAGTCAATGGAGTGACGGAACGCACTATTCATATGGGGGTGCGGCAATACGAATGGGACCCGAAAGTCATTCGGGCCAAGCAAGGCGAACTTGTAAGGCTCATTATCCATAACGCTGATGTGAAGCACGGTATTGCTATCCCAGAGTTAGGGGTCAACGAAGACATTCCTCCAGACGGCGCAGTAGTCACGTTTACAGCAACGAAAAAAGGGACATTTGGGTTTCTTTGTTCAGTCTACTGCGGGGTTGGGCACGGGGAAATGCAGGGGGAAATAATCATTGAGTGAGAGTGGATGACCCGTCCAAAAAAGAGTATACTGG
>JAYVWV010000033.1:0-50458 GCA_043785755.1 Candidatus Moraniibacteriota bacterium | reverse complement strand
GTTAAGCCACCCGAAACCAGCTATTATCTACAACAGTAGAAATCTTATAGGCTCATTCGGCTGGAAAAGGAATAGGAAACGCTGTTAATCTACAACAGTAGAAATCTTATAGGCTCATTCGGCTATGATATCTGGTATCTTCGCGTAATATCTACAACAGTAGAAATCTTATAGGCTCATTCGGCAAACCCGTTTTTCATACTGCATATTGATCTACAACAGTAGAAATCTTATAGGCTCATTCGGCACAGTGAGAGAACAGACCGCAACCGGATCTACAACAGTAGAAATCTTATAGGCTCATTCGGCTGGGGAAAGACGGAGTAGTGACCATAATCTACAACAGTAGAAATCTTATAGGCTCATTCGGCGGTTATTCAGGTAGATACTTTCATAGTATCTACAACAGTAGAAATCTTATAGGCTCATTCGGCCACATCTTCGTCAACCACCTCAACCCATCTACAACAGTAGAAATCTTATAGGCTCATTCGGCCCGCTAGTCTCCATATTGGTTTCGCCATCTACAACAGTAGAAATCTTATAGGCTCATTCGGCGCGGGGGATATGATAGCGAGTTACCAATCTACAACAGTAGAAATCTTATAGGCTCATTCGGCGCGTGGCGGCGACAGAAGGTGATATATCTACAACAGTAGAAATCTTATAGGCTCATTCGGCTCAGAAAGCTTTTGTCGACGCTGTATATCTACAACAGTAGAAATCTTATAGGCTCATTCGGCAATTGTTCCTTTAGCCACGACACCATATCTACAACAGTAGAAATCTTATAGGCTCATTCGGCAGGTCAGTTGCTTTACCTAAGCCAAAAATATGCAAATAGCTTCTTCGAGAGGCTACGAATTTTTGGCTTAGATAGGCGATTCCGATTTCTCGGACACTGAGGTTTTGGCGTGAAAATATTCCCATAAAGATTTGTACCCTTGATCAATTTTCAAAAAACAATGATTTCTGTCTCCTCATTCTTGGCGTATCCGTATCGTATCACCTTTTTCTTGCAACCTTCGCAGACTTGAAAAATGAGGATACTGTCGGCGCCGGTGAACTTCTTACTATAATGTAATTCTATCTCATCTAGGATATTCCGCAAGACGCGGTCGCTATTCCGGATTTCGAAGACAGAATACTGAATTCGACGCCCATGCTTTAGGATAAATTTGGCAAATCGAGCCCGTGTCCGATTTGATTCGAAGTCATAGGAAATAATCAACATATATCAAACATTCACATCAAAATATGGGAGCTCCCCCTCACCATTCAATACGACATAATAGAATGCTCGCACATACTTGAAAATCTCCTCTTTTTCATCGAGAATCGCTTCGGTAAACAGCTTGGCATACTTGCTACTATGCTCGTATTTTAAGAAATATTGCCGTGACTTCGTTGAGTGTCCGAAGTCTTTGTCATCTACCTGTCCAAGGTGACGCATCTTCAAGAGTTTCTTTTCTATGAGACAACGGAACGGTTCTTCGATATCGCAAGAAAGTGATTTCCGCTGAAAAAACAATCGGTGATACACGCCACGATAGGTATCGAAACCGAAGAGCCGTAAGAGCGAATCGACGTAGTTAAACAGTATCGTATAACCAATATCGAGGAGGATATTGTCCGGATCAGTCTTTCCCCTTGGGATGCGACGACGCCATCCGATATCAGAGAAATATGATTGAAAGAATTTCTTACTCATTTCTCCCTCGATACCAAGAAGCGACTGATTGTCCTTCGCTGCATCGATTTTCTCCCAGATATACTTTCGATACTCGATTATTGGCATATTCTCAGCACCGATTTCTTTCAGACCGCGAAGCGCAAGGAGCGATAGCTGATTGCCGGTTTTGTTCTTCACGATATATCGTGCGATATCCATTCCGGACTCGGGCGAGAGTGCATATTGCTTCCCCCGAAGCAGATAATTACCCGATGCTTCGGCGCCGACCGTTGCATAGGTTTCGAGGTTGCGCTTGAGAAAATGGATTGAAACGCCGTTTTCGAGACACTTCCGCAAGAGCACGCTCGTAAAGGAAAGCTCTCCCAACACAAAGAGTGATATCACCTTGCTACAAGCGACCTGATTCACTACTTTGCCGTCTTCTTCGTAGGCGATGTTCTGATTCCTTATTTTCAACCGATATTCCTTTCCAGCCTCCGGCTGAACGAAGAGAATCTGCTTTTCACGAAAATCTGGGAGCGTCAACATAGTATGACGTAAAAAAATTATTCAGGACGACAGAGCGCCCGATAGATACAGTGGTCGCACTTCTTCAAATTGCTTTCCAGCGGCGCCGTTATGATATCAAAATTCTGTATTTCTCTTACTGTTTTCTCAAAATCAGCGAGCTCATCACCAGTCGGCAGCGGGACATCATACCGCTTGTTATCCGCCAATGAACGGAGAACGAGATGATCGACGATAAACCCCATCTCTTTCATGGCGAAATACTGCGCATACATCTGGAAGAAATATCCCTTATGAAGGAATGATATTTTTGATTTTCTTTCGATCAAGGTCTTTTTTCCCCGATCATACAAGTCTATTTTTCCAATCAATCCGTACACCTCGGAATAAACCTCGAGCCCTTGAAGAAATGTCTCTTCGGAGGCGTATGTTCCGGTATCGATCGTCGTATGATTCAGCTTTCCTCTTGTCTGCGGCGAGGAATGGTACGTTGACTCAGCAAAGCCCTCATAAATGGAATGAAAATAGAGCGACCTTGGACAAAAAAGGAAGTCATTGATCTTGGAAATCTGGATGAGTGTCTCCATATCTAAAACATGATGAAACAGCCAACGGTATACCCATTGGCTGTTTCTGTCAATGCCCGAAAAATCACGATGCCCTTATGGGCGCTTTCTCTGGGCAAACGTATCCCAATCGCTATGCGATATATATAAGTCGCCCCATTTCATGTTCCTCAGACTTCCTTCTTTTTTCTTAAAGGCCGCTATCTTCTCAAGAATACAAAGTCCCTTACGAGCGATATTGAATGCGCCATTGTCGTCTCCATTTTTTGGAAGCCCCAACTTACTGACTTCTGACAGGCGACTGTCAAAGAAAGGCTCTATCGGGGAGAGCAGGAAATCACCGGTAGGATCATCCTTCTTCTTACTGGGATCCGTGTTACGAATCTGACACATCAAATTCCAGAAAAATATAAAATCACGGAAAAACTTTTCGTTACCATCAATCTTCAATGCTTTGATTTGTTTCTGTATATCAACATGGCTGTCTATGCCAAACTTCTCAAAAAGTGTTTTAAAATTTTCCGTCACATCTATATAGTGTTCGTAGTCGCCCTTATTTTGATTGAGCGTTTTGTTCCACCGGAAACGCTCCACACACGAGCACGCTGTCCAGATGGTATTCTCCGGCCACTCCTTGAGATTCTGAAAGAATTTTACATCATAGAGAAACTCGAATCGATTTTCCTTTTCATTGAATACGATACTGGAAAATTTCGAAATATCTTCCTGGGATTTTTTTGCGTTTGCATATTTGAGATACAGACTTGGTCGCCAACCAGTGAGCGGGTCTATCTTCGAAGTGTAGCTGGCCTGCGTGTAGAAAAGTATGCCGGTCTGTTTTCCCATTTTCTGGAATGACTCAAACGGTGCGGCTAGCTGATACGCATGAAGCAAGTGCCCCGCCTTTTTCGGATCAATCTCTTTTTTATCAACCAGAAAACTCAGTTTATCAATGAGGGCCTTTTCCAATTGCTGGTACACACTCTTCTCTATCCCCCCTCTGATCTGCTTAAAGCGCATATTCAGGTCCTCCAAGACGATGATCGCATTATATTCGATAGCAAGATCAGCGAGCCTGCGAACAACCTGCGAGATATACCCCTTCTTCAGATCTTTGATCCCCTCAACTGATTGCCAATCACGCCGTGCCTGCTCGCGGTCCATCGCCTTCGTTTCCAATTTCTCAGCGTAATCTACAGTGCCTATCTTATTCAGAGAGCCACTTTCTAAAATTTTCTGATTCTGATTAATAACCGAATAATAGGCGAGATGCTTTTCTCCACGATCAACGCCAATTATGTTGATATCGGGATTATCCACGAGCAGATCATTGATCTTCTGATTGAAATATCGCGACACCCCTTTTCCGCGATTCAGCGTGATCGGGCAATGGAAGAAAATCTTATTCTCCGCATACCGCGCATGCGCCACGCGCACGTTTCCCTTGGCGTCCCTTCTTTCGCCGAGCTTTTCTTTTAAAGTTGCTGGTCGATAAAATATATCCGCTTCACCATTGAGTTTCATCGGGAATCCATCCGTATTCTCGGGAGAAAATAGAGCCTCCCAATACATCGTGTGGAGATTTTTCTTTCCCCTCTTTCCATTCGCGAAATCTTGATTGTAAATCTCGAAGAGATACAGTTCACCATCCTGATTCTTTTTCTCGATATATGATTGAGAGACTTCATCGAAAGAAACCTTATAACCACCATTTTCCACCTGGTGATAGAACTCGCTCATATCACCATATGCTGAAGTTTCGGAAAAATGAAAATCAAATTCTTTCCAGTCAGGATGCTTTGCAATGGACTGCTTAAAAAAATCAATGAGTCGCTGACAATCCGCGAGATTAAAGTCCTTTTTGTCAAATCCCTTTTGCGGATGCCCACCCTTCGTATGACTCGAATGATTTCTAATCTCTAAAACTTTTTCAGATGGCAAATAGAAACCAATATTAGAGGCACTAAAAAAAACTTTTGGAAGCATCTTATCCGCACCGGGAAGAAGCTTGTATACCATCTTTTCGTAGCTTCCATTCTCTAAAGCATTCTTCAATCCTCCCTCATTCCGCTGATCGAAAATCTTATTGTATCCTTTTCTCATCAGCCCTAAATAATAGCGTCCATCTTTCCTCAAAATGACCGCGGAATTATCTGATTCTTTATTTTTATCCCACCCAGCCGCCAAAGTCGAATTCTCGAAATTCAATTTCCATTTCTTCTCACTGTACGGTTTCTTCGTCAGATAATTCCGCAGATCATTGTATTTCTGTACGATCATTTCATATGCATGCGCGTGAAACCGCATGTACCCCATCTCCGGATGAACATAAAATAATGAATCGAGATCGTACTCAGTGTTCCACGCGCGTTTTTTCTCCAAAGAAAAATATTTTCCTATCTGATAGATGCGCAACACATCATCTGCAAAATTCTTGATGACGACCTTTTCATCCGAATTAAGCCTCTGCTCTCGGGAGTTCAAGAGTTGCTCGATCGCCAACAGAGATCGGTCATAGCCCGCAACATATTCGGCCCCGGTCACTTTATCGGTCTCCACTCTTGTAAAAAGACTCTCAAATTCATTTTTCAAAATAAGCAAGAACTGTTTCCAGGATGACGTATCACCCGACAAAAATCCGAAACTACTTTCATTTTCCTCCTGCACGTAGTATCTTGATTTCCAAAGCGCCTTCGGATTAGGCGATCCCTCAAGAGCCAGTCGCACACGGTCGAGCGCTATAAAATCAGGAAATGAAAAAGCTTCATCCTCAACCTGGTACTCAGCAGACTTATCTTTTGCCTCTTTGAAGACCCGGAAAAGGGATTGTTCGAACACCTGGCCATCATCGATCCACCGATGTGAAATAGTATTCAGTGCCTCTCGCGAAACATATATCTTTTCTAGATCGAAGCTCTCATTTTTTGAAACGAAATTATCGAGAAGATTCTTAAGAAGCGCTATTTTTTCAGCAGCATTCTTATAAAATATAGAAAGCACATCGAAACATTCCTCATCGGTTTCTATACCGAACACAAGCTTTTCTTTTTCGCTCAAAATTTGCTTATCAAGAGTCTTGAGAAATGGCAGCTTTTCTCCCTTATGATCTTGACGATATTTATTTACCAATTCATTGATACCTCTTTTCTTTTCTCCATTCTTAAGAGTTTCTCCCCCGAGAATCCGATTGTACAGATCAATACCATCCTGAAGAACATATCCGTCGTAGGCATCCAAAGAAAAAATATCATCCAATGATTTTCCGAAATTCTTCTCAACCTCCGAATAATCAATTACTTCCCTGATCCTCTCAAGCACGATACTGTTATCGCAAAATCTTCGGAGATTTTGATCGATTATCCGCGTGGCAATTGCCGTTGCCGTACCGTCATCCTTATAGAAATTTCTTCGTGTTTCATGAAACTTCTTAAAATACCCGGTGAATCCCTTCCAGTCAGCGAACAAAGTAATTATTTCTCCCGTTTCACGATTCAAAACGTGAGCGTCCTCTTCAGAGCCATACCGATCACTCAGAAGAGAAAAAACAGCTTCCTCAAAAAAGAGCTCCACGCTTTTATTCTTCAACTTCAGATGAGCATACTGATTATCTGTCCACAGCTTCGCATGTTCATTAAATTTCTTCGTGATCTCCTGTCGCAAGCTCTTTTCCTTTTTTTGAAGAGTCTCCAAAGATTTTTTATCTTTCTTGTTTTGTTGCCATACTTGAAAGGTAGAAAAATATTCGTGAAGATCATCAAATCTGATATCGTTCAGCGCCTCTGCCGTAAATTCACGATGCAGACGATTGAAATAAAACTTCGCCTTTTCATATTTCTCTTTTCGAATACCATCCTCCTCGATGATCTTATTATCCACGAGCATCTGCTTCGTATTCAAAACAGGTCGCAACTCAAAACGGAGCGTCTTGGAGAGCGCATACTGATTCGTCAAGCCTTCAAATATTGACTTCATACTATTTAAGTCTTATTTCTTCCAATTCTTAACAACTGCCTATCAGCTCGTGCTCTACAGTTGATGATTCAATGCTTGTGGCCATCACTTTTTGAGCACCGCTAAGAAAGCACTCGAAGGAATATTCATGCGGCCGATATCACGCATTTTCTTTTTGCCTTTTTTCTGCTTATCGAGCAACTTACGCTTGCGTGAAAAGTCACCACCATACAGTTTCCCGGTCACATCCTTGCGATAGGCCGAGATGGTCTCGCGAGCGATGACCTTGCCACCGATGGCCGATTGGATCGCCACAGCGAAGTTCTGGCGCGGCAGCACCTCTTTCAGTTTTTCTACCACGCGTTTGCCCTCGGCATAGGCGTCGCGCCGTGGAATCATGCGAGCGAAGGCATCGACGGTCTCATTGGCCACCAGAATCTCGAGCTTGACCACATCACTTTCACGATAACCAATCGGCTCGTAGTTCATCGAAGCATAGCCAGATGAAGCGCTTTTCAGATCATCATGGAAGTTGATGATGACGTCCATGAGTGGCGCTTCGAAGGTGAGAAGCACCCGCTCTTCATCGATGTATTCGGTATTCTTGTACTCCGCCCGGATCGTCTGGGTCAGCGTGATGACGTTCCCCAGGTACTCGCTCGGCACCACGATCGACAGCTTTACATACGGCTCATAAATTTTTTCGATGGTCGCTACGTCCGGCAAGTCCACCGGAGAATAGAGTGACCGCCTGGTCGCTTCTCCGCGTACCTGGATCTCATAGACCACCGAGGGCGTGGTAATAGTCGGGTTCATACCAAACTCGCGCTCGAGACGCGCCTGGATGATCTCGAGGTGAAGGAGCCCCAAGAAACCACAGCGGAAACCCCGGCCCAAGGCCTGGTTACTTTCCGGCTCAAACGTAAAGGCGGCATCATTTAACTTGAGCTTCTCCAAAGCATCGCGCATCAGTGTATAGTCATCGCCATCCACCGGGTAGAAGCTGGCGTAGACAGCCGGTTTGATTTCCTTGTAGCCCGGTAAGCGCTCCACTACCGTTTGATCACGCTCTTTTTTTCTCCAGGTCACGGTATCACCCACCCGGCAGTGACCCACTTCCTTGAGTCCCGTGGCGATATAGCCGATGTCGCCGGCCTGCAAAATATCCGTCGGTACCAACTGCGGATGAAAGAGGCCGACCTCGACGGTCACGCCCTCCTTCTCCGTGCCGAGCATATGCAGGGCATCGTCACGCTTGACCGAACCATCCACTACTTTGACATAGGCCACCACACCCTTATAGGTGTTGTAGACCGAATCGAAGATAAGGGCGCGCAGAGGCAAGTCCTCACCACCCTGGGGCGCTGGCACACGTTCGATCACCCGTTCCAATACTTCCCGGACACCGAGACCACTCTTCCCCGAAGCCATCAGGATATCTTCTTCGCGGCAGCCAAGGATGTGGACGATTTCCTTCTTAGTTTTTTCCACCTGAGCATTGGGCAGGTCGATCTTGTTGACCACCGGGATGATCTCGAGCCCATGCTCAATAGCCAGGTAAAGATTGGCTAATGTCTGGGCCTGCACGCCTTTGGTAGCATCCACCAAGAGCACTGCTCCCTCCACCGCTGCCAAAGACCGGGAAACCTCATAGTGAAAATCCACATGACCCGGGGTATCGATCAGGTTCAACATGTATTCTACTCCCTGGTAGGTGTAGTGCATCTGGACTGGCTGGAGCTTGATGGTAATGCCGCGTTCCCGCTCCAGATCCATCTGATCGAGGAGTTGCTCCTTCATCTTGCGCATTTCGACCGTTTTGGTCAGCTCAAGCAGACGATCCGCCAGGGTCGATTTCCCATGATCAATATGGGCAATAATGCAGAAATTGCGGATGTGCCGTTGTCGTATTGTTGGTTCCATTCCGTAAGCCTAGCCGAAAAATGGCTTTCAAGCAAGGGTAATTTTATATGGATCTGAAAATATCTTCCCTTTTCTTTCCCTTTACTTCCGTCGAACATTTCTCACTCGCTGCGTCGAACAGGGAGCTAGCCAGTCGAGACTATCCTGCTACGCTCGACTGTTACCGACACGCTCATGAGAAATGTTACCCGCCTAGACTCGGCGAGGCTGGCCGCCGTCAGCCGGAGAAAGAAAATGAAAGGTATTTCCAGATTCGCCCATCATTATAAAACAAAAAGACCCGAGGAATGCAGATGCAATTCCAAGGGTCAAAGCGACTCAGTGTCCAAGGGTCTGAATGAAATGACTGAAGGGTCAAATCATCACAGAGCCGCGTTGCCTGGGTAAAGAACCCGGAGGCCAGCACGCCAGTAGCCACCCTCGCCGAGCCTCCAGCCGAGGACGCCCCACTGACGGTAGTCAGCAAGCCAGCCGACACGCACGGCGAAGACTTCACCGTTTTTGCCCTCGACATAAAAGATGTTCGCGGAGCCGTTGTTCAGCAGGAAGCCCGACTTGCCGCCCGGCTGTGCTTCGGTGAGGCCTGCGATGTCTTCGAGCGTGGACAGGTGGGTTTCCGGCAGTTCCTTGCGGATGTCCTTGTCGTAGGCGTTCGCTTTGAGGAGCGAGGCCACGTAGGGACGCTCGGGAGCCGAGTCCACCGTCTGCCTGGCGCTCAAATCGAGGCGGTCTACGAACGAGTCGTAGACGTAGAGGCCGGTGCCGGTCTGGTAGAACGCTGCCGCATTGAAGGGCTTTGTCCTGGCCGGAACGGTTGACTTGCCGACAGGCTTGAGGAGCCTGGTTTCAGCGAGCACCGGGAAGCACGAGCTGTGCTGATCCCATCATCGTCTCCTTTTTCAAAGAAAATCCCTTGGATAGCGGGAATCGAGGCAGTCGGAAGCTTTCACTTACAACATACAATTATACACCTTTTTAGACCTGGCGTCAATACAAGGAAGAGGCTCTACAAAGCCTCTAAAAAACAAATTTTATGCTATTTTCGATGATTTTACCCCACCATGCCATTCACTCTATCCAAGAGCTGGTTCGGGTTCGCTTTTAGGTCAATCAGGATGAATTTTCCCAAAGCGCCCTTCTCAATCAACACATTCTTCTCCCCTTCAAACAGCGTGGCGTCCAACCAGAGGAAATCTTTTGAGAAGTCTATCCCTTCCGTTTTCCAGAGCTTCCACTTCGTAGGCTGTATTTTTTCCAGAAAAGGCAGATTGATGATGAAACCTTCACCCGCAAGAAGTCTGTCTTGAAGCAGGAGAAGAAACGGTTGAAGGGATTGTTGGATGAAAGCGAGACCGGCTTCTTTCTGCTGTCGTGCTTACCCTATCCTCTCGCAACAGCAAAAACAAATCGGCCTCGCTTCTCCCAGAAGAAGAAGCCGGCAAAAATAATCATAAAATAGCGCTGGAGAGAAATTGTCATAAACTGCATAAATGTATTCTCACAATACCAATTCCTGCAACGCGTGTGAATAAGCTACCAGTCTCCCCGCTCGGGGTGATCTTCGACCAACACGGCCGTCTCGGGCTGACGGAAAACCCGCCGGAGGAAGAAGCGGCGCACTCGTTCCAATTCCTCGATTTTGAGCCAATAGGAGAAAAGAACGAAAGCGCTCGTACCAATCGTCAGGCCCAAGATAAGCTGGAGGAAAACTTCCACGAAGGTATCGAGTTCATTGGCAGTCAGGGCGAAGAGCGACTTTGACAACTGAGCGACAGCGCCGGCTAGAAGCGAAGCCACGACAATTTTTCCGATCGGGTAGAGGACGGCACGATCATCCCACCCAGGAATTTCCCGACGGAGGAAATAATACAGGAGCCCGCAGTTGATGATGGTACTGACAGAAAATGCGATAGCCAGCCCCTGGATAGCATAGTGCGGGAGGAGGAGCGGAATCAAAGCGATATGAATGGCCTCGCTCACCAGCGCCACGTAGAGCGGTGTCTTGGTGTTCTGCAGAGCGAAGAACGCCCGAGCAAAGAGCGGGATGAGGCTTTGCGCAAACAGGCTCAAGGCCAGAAATTTCAGCACATCAAAAGTTGTGATGGTATCCTGCCAACCGAAGTGCCCCGAACCAAGAATGACGCGGACACACTGAGCCCGGAAGATAATCATGAAGATACTAAGCGGAATAACAAAAAACAAAATGCGCCGAGTCGTCTCACTCAACATCAGAAAAAACTTTTTGTTCTCTTTCTGCGCGGCGAAGAGTGACAATGAAGGGAAGGCAGCCAAGGCGAAAGCGATACCGAAGAGCCCCAAAGGCACGCTCTGGATATTATTGGCAAACGTGAAGGCCGCCAATGAACCAGAAGCGAGGAGTGAAGCGAAGATAGTAGTGACCAAGAGACTGATCTGGCTCACCGCCATCCCGAGCGAACGCGGGATCATCAGTTTCAGGACCCGCCTGACATTGTGGTCGCGCCAAGCAGTATGAAACGCCCCCTGGTAGCGGAATCCCGTATGTCGCATGGACGGATACTGGATAATCATATGAAAGAATGATCCCAAAACGACCCCCCACGCCAGACCCATCGGACCATCAATCTTGGCCAGAAAAAGCGCACCAAAAATGATCCCAACATTATAAAAAACCGGAGCAAAGGAATAGGCAGCGAATTGTTTGAAAGAAACGAGCACACCACCAAAAACGGCGCTGACCGCAAGAAAGAGTGGGGAGAGAAGCATGATGCGGGTCAGTGTCGTCACCAACTGTTGTTTTTCTGGTGCGAAACCCGGCGCCAGGAGAAGTGTCAGATAGGGCGAAAAAATAATTCCTAATAATGAAAAGACACCCAAAACGACAAGCGTCAAGTAGAGGACGCCCGACGTCAGCTTCCAGGCGGCGGCTTTCTTGTCCTGACTGATCAGTTCCGTAAACACCGGAACAAAGGCGGCACTCAGGGCACTGACCACCAAAAAACTATACACCAGATCCGGCAAGCGGAAGGCAGCATAATAAGCGTCGAGG
The DNA here is from genome assembly GCA_043785755.1 of Candidatus Moraniibacteriota bacterium. Classification (GTDB taxonomy): domain Bacteria; phylum Patescibacteriota; class Minisyncoccia; order Moranbacterales; family UBA1568; genus UBA1568. Next base: position 38,790 of record JAYVWV010000033.1, on the reverse strand, counting down.
ACATCGCCGGCCCCAAAATGCGCCGCCAGGACACGGTCACGAATGAGGCCCAGGAAACGACTGGCGATACCAGCGAAAGCAATAAGTAAAGCGGCCCCGCCCACCGTCGCACTGGGGACACTGCTCCACGCCACCAACCGATGGCACCATTTTTTCACCATGATTTTATTTCACAAATAATCAACGCCCCACGACGATCCCTTGGTAGACATCGGTCTTGAGGTCAGTTTCGCGCTGCAGTTCACGTCCATACGGTACCAGATTCGGTTCCGTCTGCCAAATCGCTTTATAGGTATCAGGCAAGCTGACATCGGTGACCAATTTGCTCCCAGGCGAGCCTGACTGTTTTTGGAAGAGTGCCGAGTACGAATCGACCCCACCTGATTGAAGAGTGGCCATATCGAGACGGAACGGCAAGCGATACTGATACTCTACCGTCACTGACTCACCCGGACTGACATAGACCCAGGCTCCGAAGACGCTCTTGCCACTTTCTTCGGAAAGCCGTACACCACTTTTCTGATCGATCTTTGTCCCAGCTTCTTCCGCGGCCACGGTAGCGTCCGTCATAAAACCCAAACGTTCGTAATCAAGCGGCGCCGGCGGAAACTCCCACGTCGTCCCCTTGGTCGAGAGGAGTGTTGATCCCCGTGGCACATAGACACGCAGGTAATCGGCGTTGACTTTGTTCCACCATTCATAGGGGGTGTGCCCACCACGATGTGTCCGTATGATGGTCACCGTATCGATGATCGAACCATCATCCTGAATATCTGCTCGATGACGGATACTTTCGTCAATCACCCCGTCCGTCTTGTAGCCGTTAATATTACTGTGAATGACCGAGAGATAATCACGAGGAGTATCGAGGACACGTCCCGACCAACCGGCATCATCGATGAGCTTTTCTGTTTCAGGATGGCGGACATAGAGCAAGATATGCTTCTCGTTGAGTCCTACCACCAACGCCTCGGCGATCCGGCGGGATGTGCCCTGATCCTGCAAGGAGAAAACTTTTTCGAGAAGTGCCTGAGAAAGATCGGCCAGGATCTTTTTCGGCTGATTGAACTCCTTGTCATACTTGACCTCAACCTGTTCCTGCACCACCGGGATAAAATTATCAGCATCGACCGTCAGGCCATACTGTGGCAGCGCAATCGGCCCGGTGACCACCAGGAGCTTTTGCATCACGGTCGGTGTCAGCGTGACGACCCCATCCACCGTCGGTCCACCGGTTTTCTCATAGAAGAAAATCGCCTTTTCGGCCGACAGGGGGAAGTCCGGAAACCAGTTGCTGTCGTGCAAACTCCAGGCGGCACTAATCTTCTGAATCGGTTTCGGCGGAACGACGTTCTCCTTCAACTGACCATCTGGGTTGAAAATACCATCGACAAAAAATCGGCGCACCGTACCCTGGTTTATATCGACTAAAGCATAGCTCCCGATAAAGCCACCGGTCGCGCGCAGTTCGTGATTGTTCTGGAGCAAGAAGAGATAGGTACGCGGACCATTGCCTCCCAAAAGTTCCTGGAGGAGGGCTTCATGTGATTCGAAGCCATCGAGAAGGGCGAGGAGTGTCGGGAGATCGGTCCGCACCGAAAGAAAACGCTCACGCTCATCCGCTGGTAAATCATCGATAGCGACCCGGGCCAGCTCATCCTGGGCATGTTGCAAGGAGGCCCGCACCTGGGTCAGCGGCTCTTTGGCCTGCCCCATGAGATCAAGGAGAGAAATCTTACTCCCCTGTGTGTATGATTCCTGAGAAAGAGCAACCGCTCGTACCAAGGTCGAGAGCGGTATACCCGCCTCGGCCAAATATTTTCCTGCCTGCAAAGCATGTACCCCAGAAGAAAAACGCGATAACACGGGAATGGGGTGCACTATATTCGAAAGGACACCGCTCCCCGGGGGCAGTTCCGAAAGAGCAACATCAAAAGATTGACTCGCCTTTCGAAAACGATCAGTGGCATCGACATACTGCTTGGCTTTGAGAGCAGATACCGCCTGGGTCAAATCATGCACGGCACTGACACTTTTTGTCTGCACTCGATCTTTGAGGAGGCTCCCCTGCCACACGAAGAAGAACCCACCGATCAAAACAAAAAGACCCACCCAAAAAAACCACAGCCCAGAGCGATGCCGAGGGAGTGGCGGTACGATGTACTGCCGCACCGGTGCTTCAGGTGCAGCAGGCAAGATGGGTGGGAAATGTTCCGGCAATACTCCCCCATAATACTCCGAGGGGCGAGGTGTTGGTGCCACATACAGTACAGGCCGCTTCACATCAGAAAGCGACGTCCGTTTCGGTACTCGTGAGGAAGAAAATGACATGGAACAATACTTTGGTGTTATTTCTGAGCGACTGTTTGATAAATGGTGGCAGTAGCGAGAGCCATATCAGTGAAGGAGAAACGGGCCGCTTGTTCGTACCCTGCTTTTCTCATCGCTGCCCGGAGACTCGGATTACCTTCGACCTGCTTGAGCACTCTGACGAGACTCGCCGCATCGGTCGGATCAAAATAGCGAGCGGCTGAACCGAGAATTTCCGGAAGTGACCCACGGTCTGAGGCGATGACCGGCGTCCCTCTGGCCATCGCTTCGAGCGGTGGCAGACCAAAACCCTCATACAATGACGGGAACAAATAGACACGCGCCTGACGATAGAGCGAGGAAAGCTCCTGATCCGTCACGAATCCAGCGAAAATGATATTATCGATACTCGCCTGGTGAGCTTCTTCTCTCAAGCGCTGATAGAAAAAATCTTCCTTCCCCACCAAGACAAGCGCGTACTGAGGAAACGCTCGGGCGATAGCAAACAACACCGCCAGATTCTTATGTGGGTAAGCATTTCCCACGTACAGGAAATACGGTTTCAGTATATCATGTGCATCAGGTTCTTTGTTTCGATCGTCCGCCTGCATCAGTACGCCGAGTCGCGCAAACAACTGTCGTTCATGCTCGGGTGAAGAAATCTGACAGAAGGAATCGGTCGCCTCATACGTCACGGTCAATTTGCCCCGCGCTTCGGGGTAATGAGCGAGGATATCGTTTTCAGTGAAATGAGAAACGGTGATGATATGCTGTGCTCGTCGCACCGCCGAAGCGATGACGATCCGATAGGCCAAAAACTTCCCCCAATACAACAAGGGAAAACGCGTCGTGTTGCGGAGCGTCGGGTAGTGCACCAAAATAAGGTCATGAATGGTGACCACGAACCTCTTTCGGTAAAGAAGCGGCACGTTGAAATGCGGAAAGTGCACGAGGTCAAAAGCCCCCTGATAGAGTCGCCACACAAAGAGAGTTTGCTCAGACAAACCATACCAAACATACTGGGCGATGGCCTTATGGAAACGAGGATTGCGCGGGATATATTCTGCGAAATTTTCCCGCCGTAAAAAAACGACGTAGTCATTGGTTCGATCCACAGACTCCAGATGTTCGAGGAGTTTTTCCGTGTAGCGACCCAAGCCTTTGCCAAGCGATCCATAAAAACGAGCATCAATCCCAATACGCATAGTATCCTCATTTTTCTTTCTCGACGTTCCCGAGCTCTTGTTCCACACAGTACAGAAGTAATGCCTCAGAAACCACAATCTTGAAAACTTCCCCGTCATCCACGTGGTTCTTCGTTTTCGCAAAAACGAGAAAAGCCGCCACGCCCTTGGCCGGGCGTGGTGAACGGACAATGATATGCTCCGCCTCCTCCCAAAAGTATTTCCCCGTAGCCAAAAGTGTCAGTGGAGCCAAGGCTGGTGGCCAGGAAGTTCGTTTATCCTTACAAAACACCCCTCGGACCATTTTTCGTTTCGTCTCAACAAAACACAGGAACACCTGGTCAGACTTCGAGAGGAGACTCGCGGTTGCCAGTAGTGAAGAATAGACACTGCCACTCTTCTTACTGAAAATTTCGGCTGTCGTCTGAGGCAATTGAAAGATGAGCTCCTTGACGATATCGAGCTTGCGATTCATTTCACCGATATACGAATACGAGTCCGAGAGATCGCGCGTGATAATATTGGTCTGCTTCTGCAGATGGAGCTTCTCACGGAAAACACGCAACAGCGCTTTTTCTTTGGCCAAGTAGATCATGAAGCCGAAAGTACCAAGAAAAAATATCAGCATCGATTCGATATCCTCCTCACGCAAAAACTGCCACCCACCCGTGATGAATCTGGGAGTCAGGATAACAAGGATAAAAATGACGAGATAGATCCAGTACATGCTGCCAGGTTAATATTTTACGAAAGAGCCTCCTCTACGGCCAGAAAAGTCTCAGAGAGACAAGTCCTTGATATACTGCCGCAATTTTTCTCCCACCTCGGGGTGCTTCAAACCGAGATGAATTGTCGTTTTAAGGAAATTGAATTTATCCCCCGTATCCAACCATATCCCCTCCAGCTTCCTCCCATGAATCACTGATTTTTTCTCGAGCATCATTTCAAAAGCATCGGCCAGACGGATTTCTCCACTCTTCCCCTCCTTGATACTGGCCAACGTCTCAAAGACCTCTCGCGTGATGATATATTTCCCCACCGCCACCGCCGTTGAGCGCGCTTCCTCCATTTTTGGTTTTTCGACCATTCTGGTTATTTTCAGATCTCGCTCATTCACCATGTTTCCTTCGATAACACCAAACTTCGACACGTCAGCCAGATCGACATCAGACAGTCCGATGATCGGCGTCCTGTACTGCTCATAGGCATCAATCAGTTGTTTGGCAGCTGGTACAGCACTGTCATAAATACAATCCCCGAAAATCACCAGGACCGATTCATCATCATCCACCAGGTGAGCGGCCTGGAGCAGCGCGTGACCATCCCCGAGCGGCACCGGCTGACGGACATAGGAAAACTTTGCCAAGGTCGAAATTTTCTGCACCAAAGCTAGGAGCTCATGTTTGTTTTTTTCCACCAATGTCTCTTCCAGTTCGAATGAAACATCGAAATGATCCTCGATGGCCCGCTTCCCACGACCCGTCACAAAAATGATTTCTTCAATCCCAGCCGCCACTGCTTCCTCGACCAAGTATTGCACCACTGGCTTATCTACGACAGGCAGCATCTCTTTCGGCTGCGCTTTCGTGGCTGGCAAAAAGCGCGTCCCAAAACCGGCCACAGGGATAATCGCCTTTTTAATCTTGTGCGGATACGCGTTCGACATACTAGTGATTGGTTACTTCTTAAGCGAAACGATTCTCTTATACTCAGCTCTAAATTCTTCCAGAGCCTCATTGATCATCGGGTGCATCTGTTCGCCGAGTTTCTTTTCCCGAGCAAAGGCGTTGGCGGCGAAGAGCGACTCGTGGGTCCCCATATCAAACCAGGCTCCGCTGATAACCCGCACGTCGAGCGCCTGCTTGGTCAGATAGTATTTCTGGACATCGGTGATCTCAAGCTCCCCCCGTTCCGATGGGACGAGCGCTCGAGCGACGGCCGTTGCTTCACCATCGAAAATATAGATACCCGGAATAGCATAGGAACTCTTTGGCTGCTCCGGCTTCTCTTCGATGGAAAGAACTTTCTGATCAATGCTGAACTCTACAACGCCAAAACGCTTCGGGTCGGCTACTTCCGTGGCAAAAATACGACCACCCCGCTCGAAGGTACTGATGGCTTCGGTGAAATCATCCTCGAAGATATTATCCCCCAAGACCAACGTCGATGCTTCACCATCGAGGAAATCCTCAGCCAAGATATAGGCTTCGGCCAGGCCGCGCGGCGACTTCTGGACCACGAAAGAAAGATTGACACCAAACTTCCGAAACATCGATCCCAAGAGATTGAGGAAGCTGCCGGAATGTTCCGGAGCCACGATGATAAGAATATCCCTGATACCTGCCTTAATAAGGGTATCCAATGGATAAAAAATCATCGGTCGATCATAAACCGGGAGCAGCTGCTTGGAAGTGACAGCGGTCAGCGGTAGGAGTCGCGTTCCTGTCCCACCGGCCAAAATAATACCTTTCATAGGGGTGGTGTTAGCGATAGACTGGAAATCGTTTACAAAGTGTTGTAACAGTTTTCGCGATATCACGCAAGACTTTCTCGTTGCCACCGGAACGGAGCGCTTCGTCGATACAGCCCGCGATCAGCTTCACTTCTTTCTCTTTCATCCCGCGCGTCGTCAGGGCCGGTACACCGATACGCAGTCCTGAAGGATCCATCGGACCGCGTGGGTCATCAGGAATAACGTTTTTGTTGACCGTGATTTTGACGGTATCCAGATACTTCTCCGCTTCTTTTCCGGCGATACCATAGCTCTTCACCACATCGATGACGATCATGTGGTTCTCCGTCCCACCGAACATGATAACTGCCCCGCGTTTTGTCATTTCTTTTTCCAACGCCTTGGCGTTCTTCAGTACCTGGCGCGCATATTTCTTAAACTCCGGTTTGAGCGCTTCGCCGAAAGCGACCGCCTTGGCCGCGATAGTATTCATGAGTGGCCCCCCCTGCACGCCCGGAAAGACCGCTCTATCAACTGCTTTAGCTAGGGCTTCTCGGCACAAAATAATACCTCCCCGGGGACCACGGAGCGTTTTGTGTGTAGTCGTGGTCACGATATCAAAGTAGGGAACCGGACTCGGCACCACCTTCCCCGCCACCAGACCAGCGATATGAGCCATGTCCATCATAGAATACGCTCCCACTTTTTTGGCGATGGCGACAATCTTGGCATAATCGAGCTGCCGTGTGTAAGAGGAATACCCAGCCAGTATCAGTTTCGGCTTCTCTTTCTTCGCCAAAGCTTCCAGTTTCTGGTAATCAATCGTCCCATCGGCTTCTGTCTTGTAGCCCACGAAACGATATATCTTGGACGGCAGTGTCAACGGATGACCATGGGTCAGATGTCCCCCATGGGAAAGGTCCATTCCGAGGATCGTGTCACCAGGACTGAGGATGGCCGCATAGGCAGCCAAATTGGCCGGCGCCCCAGCATGTGGCTGGACGTTGACGTGCTCTGCGCCAAAAAGTTTCTTGGCCCGCTTGATGGCGAGCGTTTCCACGACATCAGTAAACTCCTGTCCACCATAGTAACGGCGACCCGGATAGCCTTCAGAATACTTATTGGTCAGGACCGTACTGAGCGCTTCGAGGACCGCCTCAGAAACATAGTTTTCCGAGGCAATCATTTCCACACCTTCTTCCTGCCGTTTCTCCTCACCGATCACTGCCGCGAACACTTCGGCATCGGCCTTTTTTAGTAGTGCGTGCTTCAACATACATTTGGAAAATAATATTCAATCAATTGACACACATGGAAAATCAAAGCATTCTTTGCCAGCAGATTATTGAACACTTTACACCATAGTTCCTATTCCATTTCTTGTAAAAATTCTTTGAGCGCTTCGCGATAATCGCGCAGTTTCGGACGCTTGGTATTGAGCAGGACCGACGAACGTGGACGGCGAGCCGGCCGCGGAAAAACATCACTGCCAACCGCCAGGACTTTCGTCTCCTTCTTTGCTATCCGATACAATTCCTGAGCTGCCTCATACCACGTCGCTGGGCCCTCATTCATCAGATGGTACGTACCGAAAGCATCTCCGGACTCGACCAGCTCCTTAGTGGCCAGCGCCAGATCCGGCGCATAGGTGAAACAACTCTTCTCGTCATCCACCGCCTGAACCTCCGGCCGAGTCTTAGCCAACTCCAGCATGACCGCAAAAAAACTCTTCTTGGCTTCCGGGCTCTTGCCTGGTGTGCCGAAAAGTTTGGACAACCGGATAAGATAGAACGTTTGTGCCTTTGCACACACCGCTCGCTCCCCAGCATACTTGCTCTCTCCATAGTGCGAGAGCGGATTGGGCAGCGCTTCTTCATTATACCCTACCTGGCTATCAGAGCCAGAGCAGGCGCAACCGCCGCCGCAACACCCCGTTTTTCCCTCGTTTGTAGCTAAAACACCGTCAAAAACATAATCGGTAGAATAGTGCACCAGAACGAACCCAAGCTTTCGGCTCATTTCCGCCAAAAAACCAGGTACATCACGGTTAAGAAGCTGTGCTTTGGCAAATGCTGCTTCACCTTCCTCGCAAGCGTCGACAGCGTTATAGGCGGCGGCATTCATGACAAGAGCAGGCTGCAGTGCCGAGAGCTTTTCTCTCAACAACGGAAAATCACAAATATCCACATCCCCCTTGTCCCAGACTGTCACTGCATACTGCCCATCACACGAAAAAACCCGGGCTAATTCCTGCCCGAGCATCCCGAGACCTCCCACGATGAGAACTTTCTTTTTTTCGTTCATGTTCCCATTTTAGCAAAAAAACTGCCACTCTGAAATCCATGGGCATACTGTCCGAAGGGCACGCCATAGACCCTGGCCCACACATCAACATTGACCACTTCACCGCTCCTTAGGCGCACCGAGAGGTACTGGTGTGGCGTCAGGTACCACACAAAGGTCCAGTGTGGCGTTATATCTTCTGCTGTAAAGTGCCCACTCGCTATAAGCAGCGTTTGCAAGAGACAATTTATCTGATGACAATGGAGAAACCCTCTCGTACTCCAAAGCGTCGCGATATCCGTGATGAAGAGACGATGCGACCGGAGAAACGTCAGCGACCGATACCCTCGATATTTCTTCGTCAACACATCATAGGAAAAATGAAGCGCCGCCTCCTGCCCGGGCTGTGCCGCTATCTCCCGGGCCACCCTTCTCATTTCTTCTGGAAGGTTCATAGCAGAGTATTGGTTTCTTTTGATAAACCTTTTTCGATACAGGGCAAAGAATATAAGAAGGTTAATAGAAACAAGATATATCGGAAAGGCAATCTCTGAAAAGTCCCCCGTCTTCAAAACGAAAAAACTGGTCGCGTTCCCAAAAATAGCAGTGACGTAAACTTCGATTGATTCCGTCTCCGGAAAGCGCCAGGATTTCACCACGGTCGGTAGAGCCGCGAGGGCATCACTGACAATGGCAAAAGTAATGGCGACAACAGGATCGTCAGTCACTCTCCAAAGTACGAGGGCAAGCACTGAAAAAAGTCCGCATACATAATCTGTTTTTTCCAACTTCCAGTAAGATTCTTTATTAACGAAGGAAGCAACAAGCACTATAAGTGGCACCACACCGGTGATGAGGACTGGCAGTGTCGCCAGACGCACCCCATCGCTAAAAGCTGCCGCAGAGCCGATGAGCGGAGCGATGCTCCATAAAAGCCACGTCACACGATTCGGTTTGGTCTTTCCCTGCACTGTCTCTCGGATATACGATAACGCGCCTCCCAGCATGACTATCGTCCCAATAAAAACCAGATACTGTCCCATAAAAAATCATTTAGTCTTGCAAAATCTTCATGAGCGCATCTTGTACCGGCTGCATTTCCAAGAGCTCCTCCTGCGCCGTATGCTCCGCGGCGGGCTTACCGGTAACCTGAGAGATGTACAACGCTCGGACGGCCATCTGGACATGAGGTACTCCAAATTCTGTCTCCGTGAGAATGACCTCCCGGCGTGCCTTGGCCGTATGGAGCGTCCCATTAGGATCAAGGAGGACGAATGCCTCCACCCAGGCCGCATTGACTCGCCCACCATATTTTCTCGCGATGTCCTTCCAAAACTCTACCAGATGTTTGGCAATTTCTTCTTGAGTCAACTCCGCTTCATTCTTTTCGCCGAGAGCAGCGCGCTTCGGTGCCGACACCAGGCCCTCCCCCTCCACCCAGAAACCAGTATCATTGGCCAGAATCGGAAGATCCACTTTCCCGAAATAGGCCCGGGCTTTTTTCTCGGCATTCTCGGCCAGCGTCTCACCATCCTCCACTACTTCAATGGCCTCGATCCCGAGATCACGCGGCGTGCATAGCTCGACGTCTAATTCTGCAGAAGCAAACAACTTTCGATAGCGTTCCACCTTGTCCCCGTTATTCGTCGCCAGAAATACTTTTTTCATAGTTACTACAATATCAAACGAGAAACTCCGAAAAATCTCGTACCGAACCCTCGGTCATATCAACAAACTTGATGCCAAGCGGCTCAAGCAACATGGTCGGGAGACGACGAGTGACCCCCAGCTCAATTCCCTGACGCAGCATGCCATCGTGCACCGGAAAAACGACTTTCGGCTTGATGAACTTGGCATACTCGATCGCTTCTTCCAGTTTCAGCCATGACCCAGCCACCGGCAGTGCGAGGATGGTAATATCCTTCTTCGGATTATGAAACGAATCCCCTGGATAAAAGAGCGTCTGGTCGATGAAGAAGCCAGTATTCTGAACACTTGGCAAATTATGATGGATGCAAGCATGCTCTGAACCAGCACTTTCAATGCGCACACTTTTCACATCGACCACCTCGCCATCAGCGATAAGCGTATATACGACACCAGCTTCATCAAGAATCTTTCTCACTCCAATATGAGAAATTACCTGCACTCCCGCGTTCTTCGTCAGAATCATTTGCAGACTTTCAACATGCAGATGATCCTGGTGTTCGTGAGTAATCAAAATAACATCCACCCCCGCCACATCTGGTGTCACGTTATAATTCCCTGGATCAGTCAGAATCCACACCCCCTTTACTTCGATGAGTAGACAACAGTGCCCAAATTTCGTAATTTTCATATAGAAATATCTATTCAATGAGAACTTCAAGAAGTTCGGGAAATTCTTCGGTATACATCGACGCGAAAATGAAGTGTCCACGATCAGAAAATTCCTTGATAGCAATACCAGGCGAGGTGCTTTGAATCCGTCTGACACTCTCCAAGACTTCCTGATCATCATCCGACGAGACGAGAACCGTTACACCCGCCGTTCTTCTGACAAGCTGCTGATCGATTTTGAAATCAAAGAATCCATTCTTCAGTTCATGATTCAAATCAAGCCACGGGGCCACCAGCACCACTTTGCCAACCTTTACTTTTCTCTCACTCAACCAACGGACAAGAAAACCTGCTCCACAACTATGCCCGATGAGCATGGTATTTTCATTAACTGGATAGCGTTCAAAAACAGAGCGCCACTGTTCATAGTCCGGCTCATAGGGTTCCGGCATCTCAGGATTCTCTACGACGAGACCCTGCTCGATGAGTTTATTTTTCAGCCATCCTAACCAATGCATCTGTGACTGTCTGTTGCCACCCGGTGCGAAATATTCTTCCCGCAATGGCATCCCATGAAGAATGATGGCATTTTTCATATTTTTCTCTCCAAATATCGGAGCAAAACAAGCGCACTCCGTTCTTCGCTGACAGAGCCGTCCAAACACATCTCTTTCACTTTCTCCCGACTATAGAATGCAAAAGTGATGTCCTCGCCGTGTTCGAGCTCCTGTGCCCCTTCCGTAAAGTCATTGACCACAAAATAAAAGAGATCCCAGACCACCGTGGCACCGCAGACGGATTTATGAAAAAAAGAAATATCTTTCACTGCCACACCGACTTCCTCACGCGCTTCCTTGACGGCTGCTTTCTTGGCAGATTCATTGATATCGACTCCGGCCGCCAGGGCTTCATTATACTCATCGAACGAATCATAGACCTTGCCACCCGGCAAACGATAATCGTAACCACCGACTTCATGACGAAACTCCCTGGTAAGAAGGATCGTTGCTTCCTGAGGAATGATGAGACGTGTCCCAGGAGAACGTCGCGCAAACTCAAACGTCTTAGTCGCGCCGCCTTGTTCTACCGCCCTCTGTACTACCTCGATCATTTTTCCCTTGTGCGTAATCGTTTCCATACTATCGTTTTCCATACTGCTCAGCGTAATACTTCTGATAGTCTCCATTCTTTACATTCTTCCACCAATTCTCATTCTCCTGAAACCAGGCTACGGTCTTGGCCAGACCCTCCTCTAGAGTGACGGTCGGCGCCCACCCCAGTTCATTCTGTATCTTGGAAAAATTGATAGCGTAACGTTGATCATGACCAGCGCGATCCTCGACATACTCGATCATGCTTTCATCTTTCCCCGTAAGTTCGATGAGTTTCTTCACCATCCAAATATTCTCCCGTTCAGCCCCACCGCCAATACAGTAGGTCTCACCAAGTTTTCCTTGATGAAGAATCAGATCAATGGCTCGGCAGTGGTCCTCGACAGAGAGCCAATCACGCACCTGCAGTCCATCGCCATAGACCGGTACCGCTTTCTCCTCCAAAAGATTGGTGATAGCGAGCGGAATCAGTTTTTCCGGAAAATGGTAGGGACCGTAGTTATTGGAACAATTGGAAATAGTGACCGGCAAACCGTAGGTATGGAAATACGCCCGTACCAAATGATCCGCAGCGGCCTTACTCGCGCTGTAGGGACTCCTGGGGTCATACGGTGTTGTCTCATCGAACGGCTGGTCATCGGCACCCAAAGCCCCAAACACCTCATCGGTCGAAACATGATGGAAGCGCTTACTATATTTCCGCGCCGCTTCGAGAAGGACAGCCGTCCCACGGACATTGGTCTCGATGAACACACTGGGATCCATGATAGAGCGATCGACATGTGACTCGGCAGCGAAGTGCACCACGATATCACACTCGGCCACCAGCCCATCGACCAGGGTCGCGTCAGTGATATCGCCCTTGACGAAATGATAACGTTGATCGCTCTCGAGGGCACGCAGATTTTCCAAGTTGCCGGCATAGGTCAAGGCATCCACGTTCGTCACCTGGTACTCCGGATACTTTTCAAGGATGGCGTGAATAAAATTAGAACCGATGAAGCCCGCTCCGCCCGTGACCAGAAGTTTCATAGGTGAGTGATTATGATGGGTAAGTGAAATCCTGCGACAAAGCGGCGAACAGCGGGAGCTCTGTATCCTTGGTCGCCAGAATCGGCTGGAGAGTCCCCCACACGATGGCCAATGCCGGATCGTTCCAGATGACGCCACGCTCGTGTGCTCTCGAATAGACATGAGTACATTTGTAGGAGAAGAGCGTATCATCCTCGAGCGCCAGAAAGCCATGAAGAAAGCCTGCGGGAATGAAAAGTTGTCGATGATTTTCACCTGAGAGTTCTACCATGATAGACCGGCCAAAGGTCGGTGAACCAAAACGGATATCCACCGCGACATCGAGTACGCGGCCGCGCAATGCCTGGACCAATTTCCCCTGAGCAAAGGGCGGTTTCTGGTAGTGTAGTCCGCGCAATACTCCCTGCTTCGAGAGATTGACATTGTCCTGCACAAAATGAACACCATCGCCCAGAATTTCCCGATAACGCTCTTCCTGAAATGTTTCCAGAAAAAACCCACGCTCATCAGTAAAAACATCCGGCTCGATAACGACCACTCCTTCCAAGGCTGTTTTCTCAGTTTTCATAAATTGTTCAATAAATAGTCGTGGCTTCTTTTAGTTCCACTGTAGCGCCGCCTAAACCCCAGCGTGGTTTAGACTGACATGGAAGCGCCCGATCCGACCAAAAAATTCGGTCGGAACCGTGCTCGGTCACTTCCAAGTCGCGCTCCGAGCGAAACATAAAAGAATCCCTGCGATTCTTCTTATCTGTCCGTCACTTTAAAGTACCTCTATTCTAAAATATCCCACCAATAAAAGCAAAAACCGCTGACTGCTTGAGTGATACCTTCTAAAAAACACAAAAGGACTCCTGGTTTTGAGTACAGTTCGAGGCGCAAGCGAGGAGCGGAGTAAGCCGTATTCCGATACGGTGTCGAGCACCAGAGCCTGCAACAAAGAAATGTGCCAAAACCAGGAGTCCTTGACTGAAGAAATATTATAGACGAATGTCGTTCATCACATCGTCGAGTGTCTTCTTTTCCTCAACCGGTCGTTCTGTAACAGGCGTGGCGTAGGATTCATGAGACTCATGAGATTCAGAAACACTTGTACCACGAGGTTCGCGCGGTGGACGTTCCGATCCTTCCGGCTCATTGATCTTCAAATTCACTCGGGCACTGTTCCGGGCACCGATGACACGGAGCAGGGTGCGGAGCGCCTTGGCGGTCATGCCTTCGCGACCGATCACCATCCCCATATCCTTCGGATTAACATCAAGCGTGATGAGGACACCCATCTCGTCAATCTTTCGTTCCACCTTTACATCGTCCGGATTATCGACGAGCATCTTTACTGCATACTCGATAAAATCCCGATCTTTCGTTGCACTGTCAGTCATATGACTACACATCACGGATTAGAACTGCTTACCGGAAGAAATCACTCACCTTGTGTGCTTCCTCCACTGCTATCTTACACTTTTTCTTTGGAGCGTGCAACCATTTCTTGTAACACTCTCCGCCGCGATACCCGAAAAAAATACCCCACAATGAGAAAGGTCAAGGCCGGAGAAAGCCACAGCGGTATATGAAAACCAAAACCCTCAGCAAGCATGACGAGCCCCAGACAGAGGATAGAGTACATGGCGCCGTTCTTTAAATAGATATATCGCTGCACGTGTTCGATATTAGCCGCGGTCAGCTGCCGCACGATGATTGCCCCGACACCGTTACCGAGAAGGATGCGCGGGACCGACAATGTAAAGGCGAAGGCACCGAGCACGCCATCAATCGAGAAACTCATATCGATCACTTCCAAAAAGAGAATCTTGCTGATATCAGACATCCCGCCCCCGATCAGTTTACGTTCTGTTTCTTCAGCATACTGGCGAAAACCATGGGTGATAAAAAAGGCCGTCGATCCTACCACCGCGCCGAAAGCTAGGAGCGAGCTCTGCTTGAGGACATACCAGACCACTGTCATAAGCAGGAGCGAGACGATGGCATAAAACCACGCGCCCTGTTCCAGAAAAAAACTCTCTGCCCGCAAACCGAAATGCTTGGTCTCCAGAAAAAGCCAGTGGAGAAAAAGGCAGAGTAAAAAAATGCCGCCTCCCATGAGGAGGAGCGGTGCCGATGAACGAATCGCCGCGGTCACCAGTGGGTCATTGGAAAAAGTAGCCGTCAATGATCCGAAAAAACCAAGACTCGGTATAGTAGCGAAAACGATGAGCCACGGTAGGACGCCCCGGACCACGAAAACCGCAAAAAAAATCCCCTAGGTCATAAAGAACCGACGGGCCTTCTTCTTCATCGTCGAAAGGACCTCGGCATTGATGACCGCATTATCGATGCTCGACACCGTTTCAAAGAGGATCAGTCCCAAGACGATCATCAGTCCCGATAAAAAACTCATGGCAAAGAAACATTACGAGTCACGAAATGTCGGCCCCTTCCGTCCATTCTTCCGGCGGTGTAAACGGCTTGGCACGCCAGGTCGCGCCCTGCCGACAAAGAAGAGAACCTGCGACACGCGGATCAACCAAGAGCTGCTCGGATATTTTTTCCATGCGCATCCCCTGCGACCCCTTGATCAGGATGAGATCGTCATAACGGATAATATTCCGTAGCGCTTCAATAGCCGAGAGTGGATCAGGCAACCACAAGACCTGTTTGCGGGAAAAACCCTCTTTGAGGAGGCGTTCGTGCAGGGCCCGCATGTGCTGACCGACCGTCATCACGATTTGGATACCACATTCGCGGATGGGCAGAGCCAGCGCCGCATGCTCTGCGTCACTCCCGGCGCCCAGTTCCAACATATCACCCAAAACAGCAATTTTTCTCGGTGCCATAAGCTCACTCATCACCCGTAAAGCGGCCACAGTCGAAGCCGAGGAAGCATTATAGGTATCATCGAGGAGATAGGTATTGTCCCGACCAGAAAGAAGTCGGAGTCGTCCTGGAAGCGGCTCGAAATTTTCTAAAGCATTAATAATCTCAACCGGATTGATCTTCAGCGCGACACCCAGTGCCAAAGCGGCCAAAACAGCCGGGATGTGGTGCTTGGCCACGACCTTGGGAAGGCGAAGTGGCATGGTCTTGCCGTCGAAATTCACCTTGAAACTGAGACCCTCGGCCCGCTTGGCTTCACGGTTCGGCACGAAATTGTCCGCATGGATGTTGGCCGCGTCATCAAAACCATACGTCAGCACCCGCGCCTGAGTCTTCTCTCCCATTTTGAGCGTCCGTTTGTCGTCAGCATTGAGAATAGCAATGCCATCTTCCGGCAGCGAAACAATGAGTCGACCTTTTTCACGGGCAATCTGAGCCAATGAACCGAAAGAAACGAGATGGCTCGCAGAAATCTGAGTGACAATACCGATCGTCACCGGCACAAAACTCAGAAGGTAATCCATATCCCCCGGGTGGTCGATACCCATTTCCAAAACCAGTACTTCTGGATAGCGCACTGGAAAAATCAGCACCGCGAGCCACTTGAACAGTACAGCTGTCCAACGGAGGAGTGAGCGCTCCCCACTTCGAGCACCGATGATAGTGAGAGGAACACCAATTTCATTGTTATAGTTACCCTCGGTTTGACGCACGCTGTAAGCGACGCCGAGCGCCAGCGCGACGGCTTCCTTGGTAGAGCTCTTTCCCACCGACCCAGTGATACCAACGATCAGCGGCTGATACTTCTTGAGTACCCGGCGCGCCATGAAACAAAGCGCCCTTTCCAATAATTTTCTCTTATTGACAGTCATATTCTAGAAATCATCATTTGTGATGCGTTTCCTCAGTTGGTTTGATCTTGGCATACTCTAACAGAAATTTCATGATTTCGCGAAAGGTCGGGGCAGCACTCGACTCGGCCCACTCAACATTCTTTGGGTTGTCGAGCTTCACGAGGACAACAAAGCGCGGGTCGCCGAGCGGAGCGTAGCCCACGAAAGAGCCGATACTCGCGCCTTCCTGGTACCTTTTGGCGCCACTGGCCACCACCTGAGCTGTCCCCGTCTTTCCAACCACGATGTAACCAGGGACATTGGCCTGCTTCCCATGACCATTGACCACTACACTTCGCAGCATCGTGCCGATAGTCTGGCTCGTCTCCTCGCTCATCACCCGACGCACTTCCGTTGGATTCTGTTTCTCTTCCTGTCCGGAAGCGTAAATGATCTTATCAATGATATTTGGTTTGAGCAGGCGGCCTCCATTAGCCAGAGCAGCATAGGCCGTGATCATCTGAATCGGTGTCGTGGTGATACCCTGTCCGAACGATGCCGTAAAAAAATTCAGTGTGGCACGTTCATTATGCAGACTCTTCAGATTACCAGGCAGTTCGGCTGGCAACGCCACGCCCGTCCGCGTCCCAAACCCGAAACGCGCGAGATAATCACCGAAAAGCTTGTTTCCCAAAAGCTTCTCCACATAGATGGCGCCGGTATTGATAGATTGATCGAGTACCCGAAACATACTACTTCGCCCATAGGACTTCCCTTCGGCATTGTGGATGGTATAGCCCGCCTCTGCCACTGCTCCGGTATCGGTGTATTCCGTGGTAGGCGCCACTTTGTTTTCCTCCAAACCGATAGCCATGGTAATTGGCTTCATGATCGAACCCGGTTCATAGGCCGTGGTGACAGCCGGATTGAGAAAAATTGAGTAATCTGTCTCTTTGGAATAGCTATTGGGATCAAACTGTGGCGAAGAAGCCATGGCCAAAATATTCCCCGTCTGGGGCTCCATGACGATCGCCGTGGCGCGATCAGCCTGATAACGGTCAACCGAATCCTTGAGAATTTTTTCCGTCTCGTACTGAATCACGCGATCAAGGGTCAGTACCAAGCTCTTCCCATTATCTGCTTCGGTAATCGAACGATCCGTCAAAGGAATCCAGCGGCCGCTCGCATCCTTTTCCTGGGAAATCTGACCCTTCTGTCCCCGAAGGAGACTATCTTGCGAAGCCTCGATACCATAGCCGCCCGCCCCCCCTTGCTCACCGAGACTGGCAAACCCCACCACCTGGGCAGCCAGTTCCCCCGCTGGATAATATCGTCCCATATCTGAAAGTAACGCCACACCTTTCAGATGAAGCTCTTTCACGCGAGCCACTTCGTCATCGCTTAAGCGCTTCTTAATAATCTCAAAGGGATCATCAGGCCGGTTCAGTTTGTCGCTGATTTCGCGCGCATCAATATCCAAAGCCTGGGAAAGCTTGAGAGCGACCATATCCTTCTCGGCAATATTCTTGGGAACAACATACACCGTCTGATACTCACGATTGACGGCCAACGGGTAACGATCCTCCGCTCCATCATGGATATATATTTCCCCGCGGTCAGCTGTCAGTTCCTGAGATGTATTGTGTTGAGTCTCGGCCAACGCCAACCATTTTGCATGGGAAAAGACCTGCAAAAAGAACAGACGCCCGATAACGAAAAAGCCAATGAGAAAAATGAGAAACAAAAATACGCGCACCCGCAAAAAACCAGCACGCCCTTCTGCTGGTCTTTTGGTTTTTTTTGATTGAAAGCGGCCCGTGGTTCGCATATCGTCAGTCTCAGTAGTCTCGCGAGAGCACAGGCATCCTACCGTAAAGCAATGGTACCGCCTAAGCCTGCTTGGGCTGACCTCTTTTCTTCAAGATATCTGACACTCTCAAGTTTCTGCATCTGGAGTTCTCCCTGTAAAGACTCAATCCGCCCAAGTGAGCGCAAATCAGCTTCCGCGATGCGCAACTCAGCATTTTTCTGTTTCAAAACATCGATCTCCTTCTCGAGTGTCCGCATATGATACCCCTGGACAGCATTCTGATTGACTGAGTACAGGTACCCGCCGCCGGAAACAAACAGTGCCGCCAGCACCGCCAAAACCAGCATGTGAGCTGACCCAGAAAGATCGGGGAGTCGCGTACGCGGGACCCAGGAAACCATCATTTTTTGACGGGAGACTGCCATATAGATTGTATTTTGTTTTTCGCTCTCTCTGGCGGGTCAGATTTTTTCGGCGATGCGGAGTTTCGCGCTGCGTGCCCGCGGATTCTGCTTTTGTTCCTCTTCGGTCGCCGAGAGCGGCTTCTTGGTGAGAATTTTCAACTGCGGACTGAGCCCACACCGACAGATCGGGAAACCAGGCGGACAAATACATCCTCGCTCTTGTTTTTTGAAAAACTGCTTGACGCGCTTGTCTTCTCCGGAATGGAACGTAATGACCACCAATCGTCCACCGGGAGCCAGTCTCTCAGTGGCCTGTTCCAGAAATTTCTCTAGATGATCAAACTCCTGATTGGTAGCAATGCGGAGCGCCTGAAAGGTCTTAGTGGCCGGATGAGTCTTCTGTGTCATGCGTATCCGCATCGGATAGACTTCGCTCACTATCTCCGCTAGATCACTCGTCGTTTCGATTGCTTTCTCCGCACGCCGCTTCACGATGGCTCTCGCAATGCGTCGGCCGAGCGCCTCATCACCGTACTCGTGCAAGATCCGGACAATCTCTTCCTCTGAGAAAGCATTAACGATCTCACGAGCTGTCAGCCTGGTCTCCTGACTGAGCCGCATATCAAGCGGACCGTCTTCTCGAAAACTGAAACCGCGCTCCGCCGCCTCAATCTGATCTGAAGAGAACCCAAGATCAGCCAAGAGAGCATCTGCCCGAGCGACCCCGAGCTGATCGAGTACCGTCGCCAATTCCGAATAATTACCCTGCACGAGAACCAGACTCTTTTCTGTGAGAGCCTGACTGAGCACGGCATCGGATTGGGCGCGTTCCTCGAAACGTGTCAATGCCTCCCGATCGGTATCGAGCGCAATCACCTTTCCTGTTGGCAGCACTGCTTTCAGCATCATAGCCGCATGACCGCCGCCGCCTAAGGTCGCGTCAACCACCACCATACCTTTTTGAAGGTGCAAGCCCTCTCTCACTTCTTCGAGCAAAACGGGGATGTGTTTCGTCGGTTCCATATCTATCATTCAACCCTCAAACATTAAAACTTCTTCCACAAATTTTGATGTTTGATTTTTGAAACCGTTTTTTCCGCCCGAGGCGGATCAGCCTTGGGCTGAGATATTTGAATCCTGCTCTCTGTTTTCTGTTTTCTGTTGATTATTGATTGTCTAATATATCCCGAGCTTCCCGAGGTCTTCCGCAATCTTGCCCGTGTTCTTTTCTGCGAGACTCTTGTACTTGTTCCATTTCTGCGTGTCCCAGATTTCCAGACGATTGAAGAGCCCCACGATGGTGACATCTTTCTTCAGTCCGCCGTCATGCTTGAGATATTCCGGCAAAAGCACACGCCCCTGACTGTCGAGTTCCACGTCGGTGGCGCCGGCCAGCATGACGCGGATAAAACTGCGCGTCCCCGCTTCACCGACCGGGAGTGTGCCGAGTTTGGTCGCCAATTCCTCCCACACTTTCATTGGGTAAACGAAGAGGCAACTATCAAGACCGCGCGTCACCACGACTTTGTTGCCCAACTCACCACGAAACTTCGAAGGAAGCGCCAGGCGCTTCTTGGGATCGATCGTATGTGAGTATTCTCCGATGAACATGGCGGTGCACGTCACACCGGTCCGTCAGCTGACGGATAATCTCCGGTATCTATACGAATTACTGGATCCCAAATCAAGTTTGGGACGACTGCGTCGATTCCCCACTTTCACCCACTTTTATTACATACATCCACATTTTACGCCACGCCATGGGCAGTGTCAACACAAAGTTATACACCAAAAAAACGGCTATTGCGAGCCGTTTTTTATCTTGATACGCAATTTTCTGTGTTTTTTTTAATCCTTTTCCAAAATCTTCACCAGCAATCGTACTGGCGCGCCGGCCGAGCCCTTGGACAGGAACTCATCCGGCAGGGTCGTCATGCGCGGCGCGATATCGAGGTGCACCCACGGGTAGGCCTTGTCGACAAACTGCTTGAGGAAGACTGCGGCCGTGATGGCGCCACCATAACGCGTCCGACCGAGGTTGGCCACATCACCAAATGTCCCCTTCACCTCCTCATCATATTCATCCCACATGGGGAGCGGCCAGACGTAGTCACCACTGGCTTCACCGAGATGACGCAGGTGCAATTCTAATTTCTCATCCTCCGTGAAAAGTGCTGTCGCCCGTTCGCCCAGCGCCACCATCGCGGCGCCAGTCAGGGTCGCCACATCGACAACGAGCGAGGGGTGATACCGCTTGGCATAGTGTAAAGCATCAGCCAAAATGATGCGTCCCTCAGCATCGGTATTCAAGACCTCGATCGTCTTGCCAGACATGGCACGCAAAATATCACCTGGACGATAGCTCGAGCCCGAAGCCATATTTTCGACTGCCGGAATGAGAGCGACAACATTTTTCTTCAGTTTCAGACGCGCCGCGGCCGCCAGCGCATGAATAACCGCCGCCCCACCCGACATATCCATATTCATCCCGAGAATACTGTCGCTCGGTTTCAGATTGATCCCTCCAGTATCGAAGGTCACGCCCTTACCCACTAACACAGTCGGGGCTACACTTTTTTTGGTTCCATAATATTCAAGAATGATGAACCGGGGTCGCGCCTCCGAGCCCATCCCCACTCCGAGGATACCGCCCATCGAAAGTTTCGCCATCTGCTTCTCATCAAGTACCGTTACTCTCACCGGCAACCCCTTGACCGCTGCCTTGGCATGACGAGCCAAAATTTCTGGCGTCATGGCTCCGCCGGGCATGGTAGCGATATGGCGCGAACGATTGACTTCCTCGCCAATGACGATGCCATGATCGATGCCAGAACGAATTTCCTTGCTCCCAGCATTGGTAAGAAATATCGTCTGTAATTTCGGGAACCCTTCTTTCGGCTCGGTCAAAAATTCTCGAAAGGAAAATTCGGCCATGAGGAAATTGACCGCCAATAATTCGGCCAGATCAGCTGGCGATATTTTCAAATGAGCAAACTGGAATTGCTTCAAATCAAGCGCCAGTTCGCAATACTTCTTGGCCAAGGCCTCGCGCACTACCCGCCGGGCCAGAAGCATGAGTTTCCGCCGGGTCATTTCCTCACGCTTCCCAATGACCAGCACCAGAGTTTCCGCCTCACCTCTCATCTCGACTATTCCATCCTTGCCTTCCTCTACGAAACGTACCAGCAATACTCCCCTCTTCCCTGCTTCTCCAATTCTGATAATCATATCCTCTCTATAAATGATGAAGCGTTTGAAATCACGTTCTCGGAGAATCTTTTCTTTTCTGCACCCGATGTGACGTCGGTAACATTTCTCGCAAGCGTGCCGGTAACAGTCGAGCGTGACGGATGGTTTCGCGGACAGCTCCCTGTTCGACGAAGCGAGTGAGAAATGTTCGACGGACACGAAAGGGAAAGAAAAAGAAAGGTTCTCCGAGAACACCTATAGCCAATCTACCACTTTCTTTGAGAAGATCTGAAAAATTCTTGCCAGAAACCTTTTCAGGAACCGCTTGTTTCCCCGGCGTGGAAACTCGCTCTTTGAAAGATTCTCGCAAAGGTTTTCTCCCGATTCAAAAGAACTTTCCCTGCACTGCAAACTAACTCACCTTACTCATTTCCTTGATATCCCGCAAAACTTCCTCAGCATGCCCCTCTGGCTTCACATTCTCATACACTTTGACAATCTTACCCGTCGGACCGATGAGAAACGATGTACGGAGGATTCCCTCATACTCACGTCCCATGAATTTCTTCTTCCCCCACACGCCGTACACCGCCACCACTGCCTTTTCCTCATCAGAAAGGAGCGTAAAGGGCAAATCATACTTGGCCACGAATTTGGCGTGCTTCTTAACTGCATCGACACTGACGCCAAAGACGACGGCCTGTGATTTCTTGAATTTCGGAAAGTGATCACGGAAACTACAGGCCTCCACCGTGCAACCTGGCGTGTCATCCTTAGGATAGAAATAGAGCACCACCCACTTGCCCAGAGAGTCTTTCAGGGTATGAAGCTTCCCGTCCTGATCAGGCAGGCTAAAATTTTTGGCCTTATTGCCTTTCTTTGGAAGCATAGTTATTTTTTCAATTAATAATGAGGTGCTCGAGAAGAAATTTTACCACAAAAAGAAAACCCCCGCCACGACATTGTCGCAGAGGGGAAACTTGTCCTTCTTTCTCTTTTCAAGGTTTCGGGGCTATTTTCCCTGCCGATAGTGCGGGCACATACCTGCGTACACCATTTCACTCGCCACCCGGAAGAACGGATTCATCCAGGTGAACCAGCTCACCACCTTGATGTGACAGAGGGCCAAAGCCATCTCTTCAGCGATCAGGGCCGAAACGATCTGCTGGATGACCAGACTATCGCTCAAGTAAACCACCGACATGCGGTGAAACCTCTGTATCACGTCCGGGCAAAAACCACCCGAGCCCACCTCATCTTTAAGGCTGTTTCCCATTTCTCACTCCTTCTTAGCTTTTTCTCAGAAAACTCCGGGGTTCCGGTGTTTCACCTGTACGGTATCATGTATCAGGCTTTAGAAAGAGTAATACAAAAAATAGCATCTGTCAAGCCAAAAGAATGAGGACTTAAAAAAGAACCCTTTACAAAAGGCATACAGTGCGGTATACTGTTCGCACGAAGGCTTCCAAGATATTAAGGAGGCTTTTTGTGTGTCCTTTACCCCCCCCAGCCAACCCCGCCATCCAAGGAGAGTCCCGTGAAAGTAAAGTCCATGACTTTTGTCCTGCTGGCCATGTTCATCAGCCTGATAGGCGGTCCAAGCCAGGCCAGCATCGTTACCGTCAACTTCGAGGACGGGACCCTCGGCCCGCTCGCGGTCGTCGGTAACACGGTGAGCAGCGTAATCCCAAGCGCGCTCGACGAAAGTGGCGCCACCATCCTGCCCTTCTCGGGCTTGCGCATGGCTGAAATAGCCGTGGGCGATTACAATTTCGGCGGCCTCAAGTGGGTCATCCCCGGCGCCAAGGAAGCGAACACTCTGAGCTTCTGGTGGCGCGCCGTGGCACTATCAGATGATCCGCTGAACGACCCGATCTTCGGGATCTTCCGGAGTATCAGGAGCTTTCCCGGGGAGATAGAAATCTCCGTCCTCTCCACGTCTGGGGCGGGAGCCGATTGGACGTTCGCGTCCTTCGACCTGCCGGCGTTCACAGACCTCGGTGATAGGGCAGTGCCACCGATAATGTTTTTTCGCGGCGACAGCTTCGGCCCGGGGATCTACAATATTTACCTGGACGACGTGACATTTGACAACCACGCCGGCACCGTTCCAAGTCCTGGAACACTGCTGCTCGTCCTGGCGGCTTTCCTGGCCTTTGCGATCACGCGCTCCCGGCAGCCACGCACACGCCGCCTGGGCTAATTCTGGCAACGCCAGTCCCGCCCCGCCTCACCCCCCCCGGTGAGGCCTTTTCTTTTCTAAAGATGTTTCAGCATTCTGTGGTTACGACCTGTTAGTATCTTCCTTTTTCTTCCCCTTTGGTGACCGCCCGCTTCGCCGGAGCTACAGCGAGGCGAGTCGAACAGGGAGCCCCGCCTGAACGTACCGTTCAGTACGGGCAGGTGTCCGCGAAACCATCCGTCACGCTCGACTGTTACCGACTCGTTCGAGAGAAATATTACCCGCCTAGACTCGGCGAGGCTGGCCGTCAAAACAGGAGAAAGAAAAAGAAAGATACTAACAGGTACTCTCTCAAATAGATGTATGACGAAAAATCCTTCAGCTTACTAAGAAAGATACTTTCTCCCCTTCAGCCGCTCCGGGAAGTATTCCTGCTTGACTTCTTCAGCGTTCTTGAAGTCCGGGGTGTATTTGTAGCCCTTGCTATATGCCAATTCCTGCATCAGTTTGGTCGGGGCACCCGCCTTGCCTCCCGGCAGTCGAGGCAGGTTACGGAGATGGAGCGGCACCGGTTCATTCGGATACCGATGGACATCAGCTTTGGCCTCACCATAGGCGGTAGAGAGAGCGTTGGATTTTTTGGAAAGCGCCAGATAAACGACGGCCTGTGCCAGATGCACCTCGCATTCCGGCATGCCGAGCATCTGGGAGGCCTGGAACGCGGCCACGGCCTGTGGCAAGGCGAAAGAATTGGCGATACCGATATCTTCTGAAGCGAAACGGACCAATCGGCGAGCCACATAGAGCGGGTCCTCACCGGCTTCGAGCATACGGGCCAGATAGTAGAGCGCTGCGTCAGCGTCATTGCCACGCAGTGATTTATGCAAGGCTGAGATAATATTGTAATGTTCCTCACCACCCTTGTCATAGAGGAGGTGTGAACGTTTGACGACCTGCTCCACTACCACGCTATCAATATGATTCTTTTTGAGCGCCGCTGCTTCAAGCGTATTCAACACCGTTCGGGCATCACCGCCAGAGACAGCCGCGATAAACGAGAGCGCCGTCGCATCGGCCGTCACTGTCTTTCCGAAGTATTCCTCACTCTTTTGAAGAGCCCGCTCCATCAAACCGACCAGGGTCGCTTCGCTGTGCTTCTCGAGCACCAGTACCCGAGCACGCGAAAGGAGAGCGCCATTCACTTCGAAGCTGGGATTCTCAGTGGTCGCGCCAATGAGGATGATGGTCCCGCGCTCCACATGCGGGAGGAGACTGTCCTGCTGTGCCTTGTTGAAACGATGGATTTCATCAATAAACAAAATAGTTTTCTTCCCCAGTTTTTTGTTTTCTTCGGCTTCGGCGAACACGGCCCGCAGATCCTTGACCCCGCTCCCCACCGCTGACAATTGACGAAACTCCGCCTGTGTTTCCCGGGCAATCAAGAGGGCCAAGGTGGTCTTGCCACTCCCGGGCGGCCCCCAAAAAATAAGTGAGGGTACCTGATCAGCCGCAATCGCCTCCCGTAAAAATGAACCCTCGCCAAAAACTTTTTCCTGACCCAAGAACTCTTCCAGCCGCTGTGGCCGCAAGCGCTCTGCTAATGGCACCTGATTCGCATTTCCCATAGACTACATATCACACAAACTCACGACCGTGAGGTAAGGTGGCATTTTAAAGATACGTTTTTTAAACTTCCATACATCACAGCATCAGATGGACGGTCGTCGATTTGATGCTAATTTTCTAAAACGATGCCAACCGGGCAATGATCGGAGCCCAGTACGTCAGAAAGAATAAGCGCTTCTTTCACTCGACTTTTAAGTGCAGCACTGACCAGAAAGTAATCGATGCGCCAACCGACATTGCGCGCTCGCGACTGTGCGAAGTGTGACCACCACGAATAAAAGCCTTTGCCCTGATGGAATAAACGAAAAGTATCGACAAAGCCAGCATCAACAAAGTTTTGGAATCCTTCCCGTTCTTCGTCGGTGAAGCCATGTTTACCAACATTGCCCTTGGGATTGGCCAGGTCATCCTCGGTATGCGCCACGTTCAAATCGCCACAAAAAATAACCGGCTTCTTTTGCTCTAATTCCTGGCAATATGCTAGAAAAGCCGGGTCCCACTGCTCATGCCGAATTTTTACTCGACTCAAGTCTTCTTTGGCGTTCGGCGTATAGACCGTCACCACAAAAAAATCAGCGAACTCAGCCGCGACCACCCGCCCTTCAGAACAGGGATCCCCATACTCATCCGCCACGAGGCTGAACTGCTTGACAATATGCAGAGGAAAACCATTGGAGACAGCCAACGGTTTGATCTTGGTAAAAATAGCGGTGCCGGAATAGCCCTTGCGCTCGGCCGAATTCCAATATTCTTCGTATACCGGCAGATCAATCTCGGCCTGGCCCTCCATGGCCTTGGTCTCTTGGAGACACAAGATATCGGGCTGATACTTTTCAATGAAGGGTAAAAAGAGGCCTTTCTTGTGGACTGCCCGGATACCATTGACGTTCCAGGAAAATATTTTTATTGATTTGGTCATAGACGAGTGTTTACTCTCCTTTCATCATACCATGTTTCTCAGAAAAATGAAGCGCCCAGAGAAGCCGCGCTTGGCACAAAAGAAACTGCGTACCCACCAGCAATAATCTCTGCAGAGTCTCTTTATCTAGCCTTTTTTCCTTTGAAGGCGATAGCATCCAGTTCATGGAAACGGCGCTGTTTTTCTGCGATCAAAACATCGTCCGTCATTCCCGAAGTAGCCGCTGTCCCAGGCCGCGGCGAATACCAAGCAATGAACGTCTTGGAAAAATCAACTCGTTTCACCAGATCAACACTCTCCAAAAACTGCTCCCGCGTTTCCCCAGGAAAGCCAACGATGATATCGGTCGTGAAAACAATCTTAGGAATGGCAGTCCGGATACGGTCTATGAGTGCCAGGTATTCTTCCCGGCTGTACCAACGATTCATTTTTTTGAGGATGTCATTACTCCCCGACTGCACCGGGAGATGGAGTGTCCGATCAACATTCTCGAAGCGTTTCATGATAGCGATGAGCTGATCGGAAAAATCCCACGGATTGGAAGAAATGAACGACACTTTTTTTAATTGAGGGAAAGTCGCTACCGCTTCGAGGAGATACGGGAAGAGCGTCGGGATACGATGGCGGTTCAAATGCTTGACCATGACCGGTTGCACTTTCTTCCCATCAGGGAGCTCGTAGAGTTCTCCTTCTTTAATTTTCTCCTGCAAAAAATCAGCCCCATAGGAATTGACGTTCTGGCCCAGAAGCACTACCTCTTCGTAACCATCGGCTAGCGCCTGCCTCACCTCATCGATAATATCCTGAAAGGGACGGGAGCGTTCTTTGCCCCGCGAAAAGGGCACGATACAAAAAGCGCAGTAGTTGTTACAGCCGTTCGAGATAACGATGGAAGCTGACTTGCCCTTGGCCCGCACGGGCGCATGTTCAAAACCCACCTCTTCCAGCGGCAAAAATTCGGCCTCGGGTAAACGCTTGGTCAATCGTTTCATCATCTTGCCCGATGGTTCCCGCGCCGCCGCTCCAATGAGGCAACCGGTCACGACAATGTGCGGTACTTGCTCTCCCAAACGTTCAGTGAGACTGCGCACCATGCCATAGACCTTCTCTTCGGCTTTATCACGAATGACACAGGTATTCAAAATGAGAATGTCCGCCTCTTCGAGTGTCTCGGCTGGCATAAGACCACGAGAACGATAAAAACGCTCGATCCGTTCTGAATCGGCCACATTTTGCTGACAACCAAAAGTTTTGATAAAGAATGTTTCTGCCATAGACATTGGTCTATGGTACGCCATCAACCAAGAAAAATCAACCCAAACGTCTCTCAGTGGGCCGAAACAAGAGCGGTCTGGCCAGTCGACTGAAGCACAATAGGAATGTCTTCAAAGGAAAACTGCTTCGTCTCAGGGTCAAGCGTTGCTCGCACCAGAAGGCCGTGCTTCGTCTCTTCACTAAAATACTGATCAAAGACCATATTCCCCAGGGAGTAGTAGACAGTCTTCCCTCGATACACTTCTGTTTCCTCTACCACATGTGGGTGCGAACCAATGATGAGGTCAACGCCAGCCTCAATAAACTGGTGCGCCAATACTTTGATAGGCTCCGTGGCCGGTACATATTCCGTCCCCCAGTGAGTATAGAGGATGACGACAGCGGCTTGCTCTTTGGCCGTCCGAATATCCGCCAAGGCCTTTTCCTTCCCCTTAAAAATAAACTGATCGTAATTGACGAGGGCAATCTTCACCCCCTGAATGGTCTGAAACAAGATGCGCTTGTCATCCGATACCGGCGCGCCGAAGAACTTCACTCCGGCCGCCGCCAGATACTTTTCTGTCGATTGCTCACCGGCCTGGCCGAAATTGGAGATGTGGTTGTTCCCAAGATTGACGGCTCCGATATGAAATTCCTTAAGTAATGGAGCGACTGCTGGATCAAAGGTGAAGTAATAATTGTCCCTGGCACCGACCGCGCTGGTTTCACTGCGCGAGGCGTTATCTGTAATCGGCCCCTCGAGATTGGCGACGACTAAATCAGCCTGCGCCAGCGTTTCCTTGAGGGGCGCTAGAGCGAAATCATTGCCCTGCTTACGAAGAGCGGTACGGATGTGACGGTCGAACATGAGGTCACCGCCAAAGAGAATCCGAATCGGGGACGGTGGTACCGTTTCCGCCTCCCGCACCTTTTCCTGAGGCCTCTGCCAAGGAACCACTTGAGAAACAGAGAGCGACTCCTTCATTTTCGGAAAGAACACAAAAAAGACACCCACTCCCATAAGAAGGAGAGCGAGGAAAAGCACGCTACTCAAAAACCATTTTAAAGACATAGGCTATGCTGATACAACGTTCTTTTCCACTACTAGCTGGCCGCAGGCAGCAGCAATATCATCACCCATGGTGCGGCGCCTCGTCACCACGACGCCGGCATCCTCCAACTGTTTTTGAAAACGCTCGAAATCCCCCGGCAAGCTATCTTTGTAAACACTGCCGGTGAAATTATACGGGATGAGATTGATCCGGACCTTACCCACGCGCCGGGCAAAATTGATGAGCGCCAAAGCGTGGTGTTCCGTATCATTAATCTTGGACAGCATCACGTACTCAAACGTCAGGTGTCTCCGACGACTTTCGAATTTTTGGAAATACTCTTCTGTCCACGTCACCAACCCATCCAAGAAACCATCATAAGAACTCGGCATCATTTGCTTACGAGTATCGCCATCGGCGCTGTGGAGCGATACGGCCAGGCGCACAGCGGGCCACTCGGGATCAAGCAAAATCTTCCGGAGCATCGGGAGCAGCCCGACCGTCGACACCGTAATCCGCGTCATGCCGATATCCGTATAGGTGAGCAGGAGATGGAGTGCCTCCTTCACATTGTCATAGTTGGCGAGTGGCTCGCCCATGCCCATAAAAACGACATTACTGATGCGTGAATCAAGAGGGAAGAAAAAACCGCCCATTGTGGCAATCACAGAATACTTCTCTATAAAGATATTCCAAAACCGCACTTGATCCACAATCTCATCGGCTGAAAGGTTCCGTGTGAAGCCCATCGTACCCGTAGCGCAGAACGTGCACGCCATAGCACAGCCGATCTGTGAAGAAACACAAACCGTCCACTGCCCGCGGGCGTTTTTCATGAGTACTGTCTCCACCCGACCACCTCTCTCCACGCCAGCATCGGAAGAAAGTGATCCCTCCACTGCCACCACAGCCTTGAAAGTGTCTTTCTTGGCACTTTCAAACACCTGCACTTCGGAAATGGCCAGCCAGGGGATTTCCTTTTCCAGTGTCTCGCGCATGGCAAGCGACATATTCGAGACTTCAGCAAATTTTTTGAACAATGACGAAAAAAGCGCCTCCTCCATCTGACGAAGACGGAAGACCGGAGCACCAGGGAAAAGCGCTTTGAATTTTTCCTTTCGGGAAAGCGGAAACATATCCTACATACTCTACCCCAAAACAAGATCGTTGTCAACCGGAGAAATGGATCACTGCAGAGGTTGGCCAGAAAAGAGATCCCGAGTCAAAACAGGCACTTCCTCGAGGCTCTCCGCCCTGATCTTCAGGTGAGCCACGGTATCATGGAAAGCCTTCTCCTTAAAATTAGTCTCCGTAAAATTGCGCTCCAGGTACTCTTTTTTTCTTTCCGGACTCCACTGATACTGATAGAGATGTTGGTACCAGAAATATCCCCCGAGCGTCAGCACGCAAAGAAATCCGAGAAAGAACATCTTCTTGTAGTTACGATACCAAAAAAACATGAGCTGTTTGATGGAGGACAACTTCTTGAGGCGCAGGAAAAAATGTGGGACAACCATATACGTACAGCTATTTACTGAGATAAATCACCGTCTCAAATGACGCTTCGAGCGGACTCAGAGGAAGAGGATTCGCTGTGGTCTCGGGAGAAGGATTGGAAGCAGTATCCCCCGCCACCAATGTGCCGCTCGAGAGGACAAGAAAGGGATTGTTCCCAGGGGAACTCGGTAACACCGACTGTTTTCCCTGCGCGTGAGGCCGAATCTTCAACCCTACAACATCGATCCCAAAGGGCAGCGTCTCCATCTTATGAAGAAACAATATGATATCGCGGTATGATCCAGCCACCGTAACCGTTACATGCAAGTAATGATTGTAAGGGAGGGAGTCAATAATAGATATCGGGACGCTCTCATTTTTGAGCTGAACACGCTTCTTCTTCACCTCCCCAGAAGCCAGAGTGCCATCCTCAATAGCATCCTTACCCGTCGCTTGAATAGCAATCGTTGTCCCCGTCTCAGTCGCCAATCCTTCGAGCGTCTTCACAAAATCAACGATCTTGTCCTCAGAAAGGAGGATACGAAGGGCTGGGCCATCAGCGGCGATAGATTCAGCCTGCTTCTGTAAGTCCGGCAGCTTACCAATCTGTCGCTCACGATTCTCACGGGACGCGAAAAATTCCTGAATACTGTCAGCTTTCTCGGTGATGCGGCCCTGAAACGGTATAATACCAAACCAGGTAATGAGCCCCATACCGGAAAGGAGGAGGAGAAACACTGTCCACGAGAGAGAGTTTCGGTTGTGAGGAAAGACGATTTTCATACTCAGTTATTTTTCAAACAGGCAGGGGTGATGGAAAAAACGACCTTAAAATTGATATTCTCCTGAGAGAAAAGATTGGAGACCGGCAGATCGATATCGGAAATGCAGTCCGACGCCCCTTTCAACCTGTCATCCAGAAGCAGAAGATCCTCGCGCTTCGCTGCCTTGCCGAGCAGCGTGACCGCGAAATCATCGGTTGCCAACTGCTCGAGTGTCACGCCCGGCGGAAGGAGCGTATCCAGAAGAGGAAACAGTTTGGAAAAATAGACATGAGAACGATCAATCTTTCCAATGACATCAACCAACGCATTGGTTTCCTTGAAAGTCCGCTGGTAGTCATTCAAACGCTGTTCGTCAGAACGATTGACAGTGACAGTGCTACCGGTGCTCTGTTGGCCCTTCACCTGCAGATCAAGGATAAGAAAAATACTGATCAGAATCGCCATATAGAACACCTCCAAAAGGAATAGCAAGAAAAACTGCCACAGCAAGAAGCGCAGAAGAAGGTGTTTTTGGATAGCATCCTTCTTCCCTTCAGGGAGAAGATTAAGCAAAGTCTTCATATTCGTCCAAACCTCTTAATGCTAGCCCGATGGCCGTCGAATACTGTACTGAGTGTTTTCGGTCGATGAGCGGCAACTCTCCGCCAAAATGGACATTGACCCAGGGGTTCCCAAATTCTACCGGTCGTCCGAGACGCTTGGTCAAGAAGGGCAGTAAACCATTCATATTCGAACCGCCACCACACAAGACGATACTGTCCACCGTACTCGAATACTTCAGATTATTGAGATAGAAATCAATCGAGCGTTCGATCTCGACCGCCATATTTTCGAGCACGGGTTCGATCGCTTTGAGAACAGGACTCTTGAGTGCGAGCGACCCCAGCCCATATTTGAGTTTGATTGCTTCCGCTTCTTCGAACGACAGCTTCAGCGCCTTGGAAATAGCTTCCGTGATCATCTGCGAAGAGAGTGGCACGCTCGAGGTGAAACACGGCGTGCTCCCGATAGCGATAAGGAAACTCGTCCGCCGATCACCGATGTCGATGATGAGGGTCGTGCTTTCCTCATTTTTTTCGGCCAAAAGACTCCTGGCCTGGGCGATAGATTCCGTCTCAAGCCCAACCACTTCCAAGCCAGCGCTCTCCAAGACCGCCGTGAACTGATCCACCACACTGCGAGCCACCGCCACGACCAAAACGTTCATCTTCCCCTTCTCCTGAGTCAAGTTAAAATCAAGCACCTGCCAATCGTAGTACACCTGATCGAGCGTCAGCGGAATATTAGCCTCGATCTCCCACTTGATCGCTTCCTTGACCTCTTCTTGCTCCATCGTCGGCAAAGAAATGATACGAAGAAACGCTTTCGTCTCCGGCAGGGAGCAGATGACCTGACGGGTCCGTAACCTCTTAGGACCAGCCTTCTCTAAAAGATTGAGCACGGCGTTCTTGACCGCTTCGGCACTCATGATCTCCCCATCAACGACATTGCCAAGCGAGAGCGGTACTGTTCCGAAGCTCATGATGGATTCCCGTCCCCCGGTACGATCCAACCACACGGCCTTGATAGAAAGATCGCTCAAATCAAGTCCAAAGGAACTCGGAAAGAGGTCAAAAATTTTCTTATTACCTGGACCCATGATTGATGTTTTTCTTTTCTTTCATCATAACACACTCTCCTGCCAAACCGGACCTCAGTATCCTCTCTCCGACACCTATTCCTCCCAGAGATCCATTTCATACTGGGTACCGGACGGAAAATATGGCGGCGGTGAGTAGAGGAGATCGTTGTCGTAGTACAAATTACGGGTCGTATAGCCAGTCCCATCCGACCAGGCAAAACCATAGCGCTGATTAGTAGCAATGGCACCATTGACCGTGATGACTGCCTTACTATCAGGAACCAGCCCACTACTGAGATAGTGTTCGCGTCCGACTCGACCCTGCTGCGCCAGAAGTGCCCCATCGATGTGAAGATCGCTCTCGCTGGCCCAACCGATCTCGATGTTATTCTGACCAATGATTCCAATAATGTCACGACCATCGGTATTGGTATAATTAATATCATTTAAGATATACACCGAAGGTGCCGCACCACCGATGAGATTGGCCGCTACGATCGACACTTTCTTCGTATCAATAGTACCACTCACCCAGACATTACCCTCGACAAAGATGACCCCATCATTCGGTATGGCGGCCGTGGTAACAGCACAGTTCCCTGTACAGGTGTTGCATGTCCCGCCGCCAACATTCCTGGCATACTTGGTAATTGAGTGGCCAACGTCAGCCGTACTGACCCGGCAGACATCATAGGTACCGTTTGCTTTGAGCGTGATTTGTCTGCCGATATTGCCGGCACTTGTACCGAGAAAATACGAATTACTTGCCTGGGCGGACGTTTTCATAAAACTCAAATCACCCAAGACACCATTAAAGTCCACAGTCGCCACCGGGAAAGAACGCCCAGCCTTGAAAACATCGGGGCGGTCCGTGACAGCCGCTGGTGGCAAGGGATCAGCGGGCGCGACATGAGTATGGACGGCGAAATCATTTGCGCCACCATGGTCTGGGTCATCATAGGACGAAAGTGAACTCGTCACCAGATTATGAGCCACGCCATCAAAACGGATACCATTATTAGAATGGATTTTTCCGTAGACCTCCGTCCCCGCCCCGAAGCGCATGACATCATTGGCAAGCACGGCACTCTCACTCCACGACGGCCGACGGAAACGCACATTGATGATACGAGTATCAGCCGGGTAACGGTACGTCCAACCGGTCGCCTTAACCTTGACGATGGTAGAGCCCGCGGCAGGCGCTGTGACCTCGAGCCGATATTTCCCGATCGGACTGCCCCCCGGATCCTTGTACTCCACGATGTATGGCGCAGCGACTCCGTAGGGATTGCCCGTGGCCCAAAAAGTCGCCACCTGCTGTGCCGTCCGCCCCTCCACCTGATGGGCCAAGTACCAGCGATAAAAATGGATACCGGATTCCGCAATCTGGAAAGCCTGCTCCCGAGCCTGTACCTCTAAGGAGTACTTCACCTGTTTCGCCACGAAGATAATAATCGACGTCATGATGATTGAAATCATAAACATCAGAACCAAACCATAGGCTAGGACAGAACCGCGCGATCGATACCGTTGTTTAGTCATACTTGTGGAGATTACGGAGATCAACAAAGGATTCAATATTGATATTGTCCGGCGCATGCACCGGATTAATGTTCACGTACAGATGAATCTGAATCATCTCAATATTCCCGACGTTGGCCGGTGTCGCCAGCGGGTTATTTGCCTGATCACCGGGATAGTTATTATTGTAATAGTAAAATATCGGATTGCCCGCCGTATTGACCACGTAATTGGCCACAACCGCGACGGCGTCATCACTGGCTGGATAGGTCACTGGATTGGTCGCCAACGGATTACTGACACCGATCTTCAACTGGTCATGAGCATCATCAAGAAAGTAATGAACTTTTTCCACCGCTCCATCATTATCGACATCGGAATAAAACGTGAGACTGAAGTCGCTGGCTGAAGCGAGCGGATAGTCGCCGTTGTCCGCCTGTTGAGCGGCCCGCAGTTGGATGATAATTTTGTTGGTCGCTCGAGAGGCGACAGCCGAAGCCATGCCCTCTTCAAGAATAAACTTGTTAATATCCCAGGTCCGTGAAAAAAGCATCGTAAACCCACCCATAACGATGGACGCTATACCAATCGCTATCACCACTTCAATGAGCGTTATAGCCCGTAGTTTTTTCGCGAAAATCCCCGTCTCCATACTAATTCGACATACTGATAGCCTTCTTCTGTAACGTCCCGTTGATAGCGATCGTACTCGCGACATTACTATACCCACTCATGGTCACGGCAATATCGTAAGTAGCAGCCGTCAGTCCTGACAAGGCAGTCGAGAAATAAGCGTACCCATACTGATCCGTCGTCACCGTCTGAGAATAGCCAAGTCCGGCATTACTGAGCGTCACACTCGCACCCGCTATGACAGAGCTATCACTCTGCTTCTGTACCATGATCAAGGCTGAGCCGATGCTCTGATTGAGGAGGATAGCCGTAATCTGGGCAGGCGTTCCTGCCAAAGCGGTAAAGCCATTCACTGTCGTTCCTTCTGGAGAGAGCTTATACAGTTCATAGCCAGCAACCGTCACCGTCACCGTGTATTGACCAGCGCTTTCATCCGGATACATAACTCTTCCGGAACCATCCGTGGTCGCAGTCTGCGAAAAACCGTAGACATTGGCGGCCGTGACAGCGTCATGACCGATAATGCGGCCGCCGATTATGGTGAAGCCACTACTGGGAATAGTTGTCCCAAAAAAATCCCTCGTCGTCAGCGTAACAGCAGAAGATCGATCCATCACCATCGTCTTCTGATTGAGCGTATTGGCCACAACCGAAGCATGAAAGTCATTAGGATTGAAAGCCGACGTCGGAAAAGGCGCATAGGTCGTCACACTGTAGTAATGATCCTTCGAAACAGCGATCACATACTGCCGCGAACCAATTGGCGCGCCAGGAAGCATAATGTTGCCGGTCGAGTCCGTATCCGCGGTAAGATCAATACTCGCGCTACTATTGGTAACATGCACGGTAGCATCAGTGACTCCAGCACCACTCCCGTCAAGGACGTTGATTGACAGTACGCCACCACCAGCAGTAGTCTCCACTCCATTGGGCGAGAAATTTCCAAAAATCACCACCGACTGATCATCTCCGCCGCTCCCCCATTCCACTGTGATCCGAGCACGTTTGTAGTCATTCGGGATGAGATCGCCACTTCCCACCTTCCCATCGAAAGCATCGTCCAC
Organism: Candidatus Moraniibacteriota bacterium; assembly: GCA_043785755.1. Classification (GTDB taxonomy): domain Bacteria; phylum Patescibacteriota; class Minisyncoccia; order Moranbacterales; family UBA1568; genus UBA1568. The sequence goes on along the minus strand of JAYVWV010000033.1, from coordinate 2,834 downwards.
ATACTGGATGAAAGTGTGCACCTGGTAACGCGTCGTATTAACGTCCACCGTCTCATCTTCCAACAAGTCACCCGCCGGGATACCATAAACCCAAACCGCCCCAGTCCAGTGCTTGGTGCCAATCGAAGCGTAGGAAACACTCCGCACAATCTCCATCTTCTGGTTAGCCAAAGCTGTCGCTCCGAGACGATTCTTAGAGTTGATGATGAGACGAGTCCCGATAGCGTAGGTCTGCAAAAAAACAACGCTGATGAGAGCGAAGAGGAAAAGAAATACCAAGACCTCCACCAAAGTGAAGCCCTTGTGACCATTACCATTGATGATCATCCTGTCGTGCATACTCCTTATTTGATGTTCTCAAGAACAGAATACATCGGCTGCAACATCGCCACCGCGAAAAATCCCACACCGGTACCAATCAAGAGCATAAGGATCGGCTCGATGATTGAGGACATATTCTTGGTAATCTGAGAAACTTCTTCTTCGTAGAACTCCGCCAAGCGACGCAGTACCGTTTCTGTCTTACCCGTCTCCTCGCCCACTTCCAAAATCTGCGTCACGAGAAGAGGAAACAGCACTGGGTATTTTCCGATGACCGTACTGAGCTCCACGCCTTTCTGAATCTCAGCAGTAGCCTCATTAAGGGCATCCTTGTAATAGGGATTCGGGAGAGTCTTACAAACAATAGAAAGAGCATTCACCACCGATATACCACTCTTGAGGAGCGAACTATAGATACGAGCGAAACGGGCGCAGTTGACCTTGACCACGATACTCCCAATAATGGGGAGGTGGACAAAAATAAACCCGAAGAAACGTTTTCCGGCTTCCGTATTGGCAAAGTAGCGCAAGAACGCAAAGGCGAACACGGTAATGACAATACTCATGATAGCGTGCCCACGCAGAAAATCGCTCAACGTCATGATGGCCCGAGTAGCCGCTGGCAGCTCGACATTCATGTCCTTGAAAACGCCGGTAATCTTAGGCAGGATATAGACCAGCATAAGAATACCGATAGCAATCATGGCAAAAACAATGACTGCCGGATAAATGAGGGCACCGCGTACTTTGGAAAGCAGATCGTTTTCTTTTTCGAGCTGCAACGCCAAGACATCCAACACCTCTTCCAAGTTACCGCTCACTTCGCCGACGGAAACCATGTTGACATAGAGCTCATTAAACACAGTTGGAAAACGAGCCAGCCCCTCCGACAACGTCTTCCCTGCCTGAACATCATCATAGACACCGTCCAGCATCTTGCGGAATGTTTTGTTTTCAGTCTGCAAAGCCAAGTTATGCACTGCCCGTGAGACCGTCAGCCCCGAAGAAACCATCACCGACAAGTTGCGTGTGAAGGTCATTTTCTCTTTCAGTGGCACCCTCTTGAAGCGATCAAAAAACTTCACCTGAAGTGCCGACTCTGTACTCTCTTCTTTGAAAGATGTCAGCAAAAGACCCTGGCCACGCAAATCCTGCGCCAGCGTTTTTTCGTCTTTGGCCTCCATTTCACCACCGGACGTCTCCCCGGATGTGGCGTTTTTCGCCGTGTAAAAAAATTTCGGCATACCCGGTCAGTAGAATTTCGACATGTTTCTCACATCGAAACCGACTGTTATTATTTTTATCTTTTATTTCTCTTTCTTTGCACACCGACAGTAACGAACGGCCCATGGTCGAAATTTCACTGCCGGGCATGCCTCGTTACTATTGGCTTGTATTTTTGTCTCAGAAACCCCAAGAGACTCTTATTAGTATACCACAAAAAAGATCCTGCACGAGAGATCTTAGATACTCAAACGTTCCTTAAACGCTTGAAAAACGCGCGGCCCCCGAGGGCGCGGTAGAAAAACGAGTGATTGATCACTTGCCTCGATGAGACTGCCCTCAAGAAAGGTCTTGGGGTTACGGGCTATCTTCTCCTTTTGCCATGATGCGAGCCAAGGCTCGAGCGTGAGCATATTCAGTATGCGTTCGAGCGCTGTCCGGACACGTTGGGCACGAGTTGTTTCTCGGACCAGCCACAAACAAGGGAGGAGAGTCAGAGCGAAATTCGGTTTGTAATGCTTGATCCAGCGATTCTTGATTTCAAAAATCTGAAAGAGTGGGAAAGAAAGGAGTGGGATCAAAAAACGGTATTCGTGAGCTGAAAACAAATCCTTGGTGGCGATTTCTAAATTTTCGTCGGTAACGAAGTAGTTGAGACAGGCGCGGTCGTTAATCTTCCGTCCATGGCGACGTTTCCCGATGGCATGAAGAAACAGCGTGAGTACGGTCCGTCCCATCCAAATCTTCCCAGCCCGCAAGACCACAAACATATCCCAATCACTTCCCTGTTCGCCGTTCTTCATGGCGAGACTGCCCGTCGCCCCAATCATGCGGACATAGGGCACGTAGGCGAGCACTCGTGCCAACCGACGCATCCCCTTCAATTTGCGGACAGACAACTTCTCCCGACTGATGCGGGCCGGCACCAGAGCCTCACGCCCTTTCAAAAAATAAAAGCCGTCCTGCTCAGCAATCTTGGCTGAAAGGTGTTCCGAATGAAGGAGTTGCCACACCACCGGCAACGTCACTGGCGCTGTCTCCGTATGCTCCGTGCGATCATATTCCAAAAGATGCTTCCATACCTCGAAAGCCGTCAACGGAAAATCAAGCACATCATAGTACGTCACGGTGGCCACGATATTTTTCCCCAAAAGATAGGTCATCTCAAAGAATTTTCAATTTCCAGTGAATTTCCAACCGTACAATTTTCAATTGAAAAAATTGCAACATTGTTTGAGAATTGGTCCGCCAGCTGGCGGATGAAAATTAATCTTCCCCGAACATTCCTA
>JAYVWV010000032.1:0-15031 GCA_043785755.1 Candidatus Moraniibacteriota bacterium | reverse complement strand
TTTGCAGCTTGTGTCAAAAAATGACGATGGCCCTGGTGGAGACCATCGAAAACCCCGAATACCATGCCGATGGCGTATTTTTCCTTCATAATTGGTTCTTTCAGACTGGATCCCGGGCTTCCGCCGGCGGGCGAATCGGGATGACAAGGGTCTTAACCTGGTCATTTTATCATAGACCTTGAAACTGGTATAATCCAAAGAACGGTCCGTCACCCTGAACGAAGTGAAGGGTCTCGCGGTGGGATTTACTCATGTACAGCTGGATGCCTCGCGGGCTCGGAATGACAAAAGGATTTATTGAGACAATCGCATGAATACCATACAAAAAGTATTATTGGCGAGTCCTCGGGGTTTTTGTGCTGGGGTAGCGCGGGCGGTCAAGGCGGTCGAGGACACACTTGAGATTTTTGGTGCGCCGGTCTATGTGAAGCACGAGATCGTCCATAACAAACATGTGGTAGAGGCTTTGGGAAAGAAGGGTGCTATTACGATTGAAGAGCTGAGCGAGGCCCCGGACGGTGCGGTGGTGGTGTTCTCGGCTCATGGTTCGCCACTCGCACATTATGCTGAGGCCAGGGCGCGAAGCATGCGTTTGATCGATGCCACGTGTCCACTGGTGACCAAAGTGCATCTCGAAGTACAGCGGTTTTTGAAAGACGGTTATAGTATCGTGTATATCGGCCACCGGGGGCATATCGAGGGAGTCGGGGTGTTGGGTGAAGCACCGGGCGTCGTGATTCCGATCATTGAAACTGTGGCAGACGTCGCAGCGTTGGAAAACGGTAGCCCAGAGAAATTGGTGTACCTGACTCAGACGACCTTGTCGCTCGATGATACGCGCGCCGTGATTGTCGCGCTCAAGAAAAAATATCCACAGATTATCGCGCCACCACTCGAAGACATTTGTTACGCGACGACCAATCGTCAGGAGGCAGTCAAAGCATTGGCTAAAGAATGCGACGTGGTGCTCATCGTGGGCTCGCGGACGTCATCGAATTCCACACGCCTCATGGAGACGGCCAAGGTCTATGGTGCCGCATCATATCTGGTCGATGACGTTACCCAGCTTGATCCGAGCTGGTTTGATGGGGTGACCGTGGTTGGTGTCAGTGCCGGAGCGAGTGCCCCGGAGTATCTGGTGCAGGAAATCGTGCACCAGATCGCTGCAGAGGGCGCAGTCGTCGAAGACTTCATCGTCAAACCCGAAACCATGAAATTCGCTGAACCAATGGAACTGATGCAGATCCGGAGAGAACGGCAAGGAGGAAAATAATTTCTTTGTATGTTGATAAAAAATTTTTCGGAATTGGGGAAAGAAGATGTCGCTATCGCTGGGGGTAAGAGCAGGGGATTGTAAAAATTTTGAATAAAAAAACCGCCTCAGGTACCGATGATACGGTCATGGGGCGGTAGCGGGGTGGCCAGTCAGCGCGTTTAGGCGAGCCGGAGGTGCTCGCAGCTGGTCGCTGTCAGGCGGATGCCATCACAGGGTGCGAGTTCGATGCCGCGCACTTTTTCGGCATGTTGTGGGAACAGTGCCTCGGCGATGGCGTTACTCATCACTGCGTGGTTGAACATGAGGATGTTCTTGGCACGTGGGACGAATGGTTGCCGGTCGGCATCGCGCCAGCCGGCCATGATCGCCAGCGTTTCACTCTTGAAGCGTTGGAAGATCCCGCGGGCATCGCTATCGAGATATACACGGTAGGAGCTGCTCCTGAGGGATGCCCACAGGCGCATCAGTTCGGCATGATCCTCATCGAAGGCCGGACTGTAGAACTGGCGGCCTCCACCGATGAACCAGTACGGGACGACTGCGCCACTGGCAAATACCGCCGTTTCGAGTGTCAGAGGAGCACTCGAGCAGATACCGATGTCGTAGTAGGGCGACGAGAGCTTGCGCCCGAGTACCTGCGCCTGCACTTTGCCGGTAGCTGAAAGCCTCCGGGAAAAGTCATCGTCTGCCGGGGCGCTGTGACCATGGCGGAAAATATCGAACGTGACGTCCGGGCGAAGGCACAGGGGAGGGGGTTTGGTCATGAGGACCTCCTGTTGGGGGTTGTGTAGGTACTGGTCGATGAACCAACTGGTTTCGACAAAAAATATTACCATATATTGGATTGCTTGTCAATATGAACAAGCGGGTGGTAAAATATCGGTACTACCTATGGGCAATCAACAGGAGTTTTCACAATTTGTGCCCCTTTTTAGCCAAAGTGGGGTGGTGGAAAAAGGAACTCAGGAAGCGGGGTCTATCGGTTTTCCGACAGCCAACATCCGCTTTTCGGCTCCTGATATTTCTGGTACCTACGCCGGCAAGGTGATGGTGGGTGGCGAGGAATATCGGGCGGCCATCTATGCCAATCAGAAGCGTGGTGTGCTCGAAGCGTTCATTTTTGATTTCTCCGGCGACCTCTATGGGCAATCGGTGACGATGACACTCTTGGAACGTCTAGTAGAAGACAAGACATTTCAGGGCGCCCAGGATGAGAAGAGCTTCATCGATTGGGCAGTCAAGGAAGTAGAGAAGTATTTTAATCGCGAAGAATAACTATGTTTACCGGCATCATCCAAGCACTCGTCCCTATCGTTTCCATGACCCCGCACGGGGCCTGTCTTTTGGTGCGCGTGAAGAAACCTGCCGACTGGCAATTGGTTCTCGGCCAGAGTATCACGGTGGACGGGGTGTGTTCGACCGTGACCAAGCTCGGGGCCACGTACTTTGAAGTGGAATATATGCCGGAAACTTTGAAGAAATCAACTGCCGGAAGTTTCGAGAAAAATTCGCTGGTCAACCTGGAACGTTCTCTGACACTCTCTGACTATGTCGACGGCCACCTGGTGGCGGGGCATGTCGACGCCCGCGGCAAGGTGAGTGCGATCAAGGTGGCAGGGGAGACGAAGGAGATAACGATCAGTATCCCGCGCGAACTGACGAAATATGTTGTGACCAAAGGATCTATCGCCTTAAACGGCATCAGTCTGACCGTGATGTCTATCAAGGGGACGGCCATGACGGTGGCACTCATTCCTTATACACTGGCCCATACCAATCTGGGACTCTTAAAGAAGGGTGATTTGGTCAATATAGAAGTGGATACGGTGGCACGTTATGTAGAGAAGCTGTTGGGGATGAAAAAGGATAAGTGATAATGATACTGCTATGCAACGGAAAGATGTGTTGAACAAAGCGCCGACCAAGAACGCTTCGAAATTGAAAATCGGAATTGTGGTTTCGGACTACTACGATGACATCACCGGCCGGATGTTGGTGGGCGCTTTAGAAGTGCTCAGGGCGTGGCAGGTGACAGAAAAAAATACGACGGTGGTGCATGTGCCGGGCAGTTTCGAAATTACCTATGGCTGTCTTTCGCTCCTCAAGCGTAAGAAGTACGATGCGGTCATTGCGCTCGGTTGTATCATCAAGGGTGAAACGAGCCATGATCAGTACATCGCTCACGCGGTGGCGCAGGGGGTCGTCAATCTCATGATTGCCTATAAGAAACCGATTTCATTTGGCGTCGTAACGGCCAACGACGTGGAGCAGGCCAATGTCCGATCTACGGGGGAAAATAACAAGGGAAAAGAAGCAGCCGTAGCAGCACTTCAGATGGCGCTGTTGAAATAGTTCATTCCTTTCTCGTATGACCATCGCTCTTCAGGTATCGGACCTCGATCATCGTCGGATCGACGGGACGCGGGTTTACCTCAAGGAACTTCTCAAGCGTTTCGGGACACTTTCTCCTGAGACTGATTTTTCTTTATTTCATCAGCGCGCGTTCAATCCGGTCCTGGCCCCGCCAGCGTTTCCGAACTATCACGTGGCGATGTTACCGTTTCCGCTGGCGTGGATGCAGACCCGGTTCGCTTGGGTACTTTTTCGGACACGCCCGGAAAAACTTTTTCTCCCTATTCAGGCAGCGCCGGTGTTCTTACCGCGCTCCATCGAGGTGACCGCGACGATTCATGATCTGGCCTTCCGCAGATTTCCCGAAACGTTTCCAGTGGCTGATCGATGGAAATTAAACTTCATGCTCGAGCGGGCAGTAGAACGGGCTGATAAGTTGATCGCTGTGTCGCATTCGACCAAGCGCGACCTCTTGGAATTTTTCCCTGATCTTCCAGAATCTCGGGTAAGGGTCATCCATCATGGATTTGACGGCGCATTTTTCGGCGAGCGCATTCCCGAAGAGTTTCTCGCCGAGACCCTTGAAAACTATAAGCTAAAAGCTAAAAGCTATTTTCTCTACGTCGGGGCGCTTCAGCCGCGCAAGAATCTGGTGCGTCTGATGGAAGCTTTTGAAGTCATGAAAAAGACGGCTCCCGATGCCAAACTCGTCTTGGCCGGCGAGGCCGCCTGGTTGGCGCAAGATATCGTGCGGGCGCGCGCGGCGAGCCCGTATCGTGATGATATTATGCTCACCGGTCGGGTGTCGTTTGATGATTTGCGGGCCCTCTACCAGGGGGCCAGACTGTTTGTTTTCCCGTCACTGTATGAGGGCTTCGGCTTGCCGATTCTGGAAGCCTTCGCTTCGGGTGTTCCGGTTTTGACGGCTCATAATTCCAGTCTGCCAGAGGTGGCCGGCGAAGCGGCGCTCTTTTGTGATGCCGAAAATGTTTCTGATATGACCGACAAGCTGACACGCCTCTGGAGGGACGAGGCGCTTCGTCAGGAGCTGGTGATGAAAGGCTCGGAACAGCTCAAACGATTTTCTTGGGACCAATGTGCCAAGAAGACTCTTTCATACATCCAGCGTTGAGGACCTTGCAGAAAGAAGAATTCTGTGTCACAATGCCTCTGCTCAATAAGGGCATTTTTTGTTACTTCGTTATTGTAAAGGGTTTCTTTCCCTTCCAAGCAAGTTATAGCATTCTCCATCATGGCCAAAGATACGGTCGTTCTCCGTTTTGATAATGTGTCCTTCGAATATGGGCACAAGAAACCCATCCTCGAAGAGGTCAGTTTCAGCATGCGGGCCGGGTCCAAGATTACCCTCATGGGTCAGAACGGTGCTGGCAAGAGTTCGCTCTTCAAACTGATTACCGGTGAGGAAAAGCCACAGAGCGGTCGGCTCTCACTTGATCGTGATGCGGTGGTGGCTATTGGACGCCAGACCATTCCCCGTGAACAGCTCGACTTTACGGTGGAGGATTTCTTTCAGCAGTTTTTTCATGAGAAGCAGTGGAACTTGGCCAAACACATTGCTGATGTGCTCGAAGTGGTCAATCTTCCGATGCCCCCTTTGGATAAAAAAATCCGGGCTTTTTCTGGTGGTCAGCAGGCGCGGCTCCTCTTGGCCTCGGCCCTCATCCAGGATCCGGATATCCTCCTCCTTGATGAACCGACCAACAATCTCGACTATGCCGGTATCACCCACCTGACTGAGTTTCTTATCAACTACGAGAAGACGGTCATTGTCATTTCGCACGATGCTGAGTTTTTGAACGCTTTTACTCAGGGTGTCTTTTATCTCGATATCTACACCCATAAGATCGAGCAATACACCGGCAATTACTACGATGTGGTAGAAGAAATTGCCAAGCGCATCACCAAAGCCCAGAGCGAGAACGTTCGGCTCGAACGGACCATCCAGGAGAAAAAGGATCAGGCCAACGTCTTCGCCAACAAAGGAGGGAAGCTTCGGGCGGTGGCGAAGCGGATGCGTACTCTGGCCGAGGAACTCGAAGAAAACAAAGTCGACGTCCGACGTGAAGACAAGACACTCCCAACTTTCGAGATTCCCACCCACAATGTGGTGGGACCGATTGTCACCATCAAGACCGTGTCCATTTTGGGAGAATTTGGACCGTCGGTCAAACAGGTCAATATCGTCCTCAAGAAAAATATGCACCTGGTGGTTTCTGGTCCGAACGGTATCGGGAAGAGCACTTTCCTCGAAGAACTGGCGACCGGCAATACCGCGCGCGCCGAGATCGCGCCTGGCGTCGTCGTTGGTTATTATCGTCAGGATTTTTCGACCTTAGATTTCAATAAAACTGTTATCGAAACATTGCTTTCGTCACTGCCGGAAAAAAATAATGAACTCGCGTACAAAGTAGCCACCAAATTCTTGGTGCCGGCCGAACTGCTGCAGAACAAGGTCGAGAGCCTTTCAGAAGGGCAGAAGGGTCTCCTCATGTTCGCCTGTCTCTATGCTGAAAGTCCGGATCTGCTCATTCTCGACGAACCGACCAATCATATCAACTTCCGTCACTTGCCAGTCATCGCTGAAGCCCTGGATAAATACAAGGGTGCGCTCATCTTGGTCAGTCACGTGCCAGACTTTGTCGCTCAGATCCGCATTGACGAGGTGCTCGATCTGGAGTCTTTGAGCTAGACAAAAAGAGGAAAGTTTTTTATACTGCATCGTTACAAATGTAACGCTTGTTTCCGGAGGTGCTCATGATTAATGTTTTTGGTTGGGGGTTGTTCCTTGCCATTGCTGCGATCTATCTCCGCCGATTCTGGTTGGTGTACCAGGGGGATGTTCGGCGGACCTTCGTCGGGGCGATAGTCGCCCTGTTGGTGACCTATGCGGTTCTCTTTGCAGCGCTAGGCATTATCTGGCTTTCGTTTCCGGTACTGCGCCAACCATTGGAATGGCCCAGTGTCGTATACAGACTGCTGATTGTTCCCGGGGCGTGGCTCGGCAACATCCCCTGGCGAGAACTGTGGACGTGGCTTACCACCTGAAAGTAGAGCAGTCGCGGACAACGTGCCAAATGGCGCTTGAGGAGAAATCCTTCGGCGCCTTTTTTATTACCAAACGAAGCGAGTGAAGCGAAAGTGTACTTTCGTTTCCGAGCGAGTGCTAGTAAAATCAGGTGAATACATGTTATTCCTCGAAAAAAATAGTCCAGAACAGATAACCGGAAAAGAGAAAGAGTGCGATGAGAAATGGGATGAGTATGGGAGGGAACTTGAAGAGTGAGACCGCCAGGATGCCAATGGTCCACAGGACGCCGAGCCAGAGGAGGGGGCTTTTGCGGGAAATTGTCCCAGAGAACGAGAGGTTGAGGAAGCGGCCGAGGAGGGCGAGAGCCCAGGTGGACATGATCAGAAAGAACAAATATTTCGTGAGGCTGAAGCGGACAGTGATAAAGGTCGGAAGTAATGTCTCAACGGTGAAGAGTCCGATGAAGAACACATACCCAGCGAGCAGTGCTTCGGCCGCCAGGGCATAGACGACGTGGAGTACCCCGGTGGTACGGTAACATTCAAATTTTTCTTTGAAAACATTCATACTTTTCGTGTGGGTCTGGATCCAGGGTCTTCGCCCGGGATGACAGCCGTTATGGGGTGGTGCCACCGAAGCGGGCGAAGAAATGCTGCTTGATCTGAGAGAGGAGGGTTATCATATTTTCCCGATTCTTGGCGGTCTCGAAAGAAACCGAGAGCGCGCCCAGATCGATATTTGTCTCGGGGCTCTGTATCTGAATCTGGAAATCAGAACCGAAGCCTGGTGCGAGGTCAGTGATGGGTGTGTCGCAGGCGAGCGCGCTTCGGAACAGATTGGGAGTGAGAGTGCAGGTGACGGAACGTTCGCTTGCTTTACTGGAGATGATAACGGGATGGAGATGTCTGTCCTTGACGAGAAAGTCGAGATAGTACCCGGGCATCGGTTGTACGAGTTGACGCTTTGTACCGTGATCAATCAGATAATAGGTGTCGGTATCTTGATCAAAGAGGAGCGTGCCGTCAGGATGGGCGGCGCCGAGGATCATGATGCGGCCACGCTTGTAGATACCGAGCTCTTCTTCACTGACGGGGATGACATCATTAAAGTTGTAACCCAAAGCCAGGAAGATGTTGGCACTGCCGATGGGCCGCGCTTCGGTTTCGCTGGTAACAATGAAAACGCCGTTGGCGTTCGAGATGAGCGAGCCAACCCGGAAACCGAGCCACTCTTCCGAAACGGGATAGACATTGAGAAGTGTAGAGTCAAAGCTGGTGAAGGCATGATCTTTCGGGGCACGAGAGAGGAAGGCTTGTTCGCTTACAAAAGGGTACAGAGTGCCGGATCTCAGGGCGTAATAGGTGCCATTGATGAGGTAAGTCGATTCTTGATAAGGGAAATAGGAAATTTTTTCGCCAGTGGGATAGAAAAAGCTCTGGTAGCCGCGGCGGAGTATGAGGTCGAGCGTACTGGGAACAGGCGATTTTTTCTCGAGTGCTGCCGTGATGGAAACAAGGGAGAAATCACCAACGACGGTCGTGTCGGTCGTGAGTGTGCCGCCCTGTTCGATCTTACCGTTGGTACGGGGCGTGCCCTCTGGGGAGCGGGGATTCAAGAGCATATTCTTGCTCGAAGCCGGGGAGCGGAAGTCAAAGCTTTGAACAAGGGTAGGAAAGAAGACTCGCGAGGCGAACAGTATGACCAGGGCGAGGAGGATGAGATACAAAAGAGCCCGCGAGATGTTATAACGGCGCTGCCACTTTGGAGGGAGTGGGATGAATGATGGGATGGCCATAGCAGATCAGTATATCTGGTAGAGGAGATTGGTCGTTTGAGTGGTGGCTTTGTCCGGGAGGCGGAGGACTTCAGTTTGAGGGAGGGAGGTGTCTTCGAACTGTTCGAGCGTGAAGGTGACGGATTTTTTGAAGATGAAGTGATCGCCAGAGACAGCGGCATAACGCCCCTGGTTTTCTTTGGGTGTCAGGAGATAGATGTGTTGGAAGCGGGAAGTGTCGAGAGCAGAGAGATCAAAGGGGTTGAAGAAGTAGACGGTGTTTTTGCCAAAGAGAAACTGACCGGGACCAGAGATCATGGCGAAGCCGCTCCCCGTGACATCGCGATCGATCAAGATGAGGTCTTGAGGAGAGAAACTTTCGGTGAAGGTGGCGAGTTGGTCGCGCAGGGTGCGCTGCTCAGCATAGGTGACCTGCGCATGCCAGGCAGGATATTGAAGGAGGATGAGACCGACAAAGAGAAAGGTGGGGAGCCAGAGCATCTGGTCTTGGGGCGCGGCGAGTGGGAGTGTTTTCTTCTTGGTGAAGAAAAAGGCAATGCACAGGACGGCAGAAAAAAGGAGGGTGGGAAAAAGTGAAAAAAGGAAACGACGGAGCATCCACGGGGCATCGGCGCTGATGGTCGGATGAAAGAGGTAGAAGAAGGTGGGCAGGGCAATGGCGGCCGGGATCAAGAGGAGCCACTCTCGTCTCTTCAAGAATACCAGGATGCCGATGATACCGATGAAAAAGAGAGCGAACAGGCCATAGAGAAAAAATGTCCAGCCGAGTGAGAGTGCTCCCTGGTCGGAAGCCGCGGCGATGGCGCTTCCTGACAGGGCGGGAAAGGATTTTTCCAGTGCTTTCCCAATCATCTTGTAGTAGGGGAGGTTGAGGAAGAAGTCGCGCAGCAGTATGAAAGAGAAGAGAAGGCCGGGGATGACGATGCTTTTCCAAGGGTAGCTCAGAAAGAGTGAGCGGGTATGACGGTGGAGAGTGATCAAGGCGAGTGCGATGAAGAGAAAAGCGAAGCCTTCGATGCGTGTGAAGGCGAAGAACCCGCCGGTGAGGAGTATGCCGGCGTAAAAAATAAATTTTCCTTCACGGAAAAAAAGAATGAGATTGTAAGCGAGAAAGACGAAGAGAAAGACGGCGAGGTTTTCTGTGAGCGTGATTTTGGCGAACCAAGAGGGGAGGAAGGCGGTTAGCGACAGAGCGAGACCGGCCAGGGCGTAGTACGGTACGACAAAGAGGCGAAGGAGCTGGTAGAGGAAAACGAGCGTCAGGAAAAAAAGCACAGCGTTGGCGATGGCATAACCAGTGAGCCCGAAGAGTGAAACGAAACTCGCCAACCAAGCGGTGTAGCCTAAGGGGAACTGTGTGATGAGGTAGCCTGCTTTGGTATAGGCAAAGCCAGGGAAATTGAGTGCTGTGCCCTCGCCATAGATCTGAAAGAAAGCGTCGCTCCCTGGTGTGGAAAAAGCGAGCTCGCCATTGTGAGCCAAACGCCAGGCCGCTTCGGCGATAGAGCCCTGATCACGTCCGGAGAAAATAGTCGGCTCGGTGAAGTGAGCGGTGAACACAGCGGCGAGGAGTGCGATAACAAAGACGGCGCGCAGGTCCCATTCGCCGCTCGAGAGGAGTCTCCAGGCGATGAAGAGCGTGAGTGAGAGTGACAGAGCGAAACCGATAGCTACCAGAGGAAAAAGGAAAAGACCGCCCAGGGTGAGGGTCAGTGCGAACCAACCGAAGACAATAAAAGAGAGGCCGAAGAGGGCCAGCAGAGTGTCAGTTTTTTCGAGGGCGGGCAATTTCATACTGTTCACAGTATACCTCGAAAACCCTCTTCTTTTCAATGATTCTCCGGTTTGCCAAGGACGCTCTGGTGAAGGTACAATGAGCCTATGCAATTGCTTCTCATCAAAATCGGCAAAGCCTGGAGCACCCTTCGACGGGAGGGTGTGTGGCGTGGTGGCAAACGGATTGTCATTGCATTTCTGGCCTTGTTTCAGCGCGTGTCACCAGGCGATATCCTCTTCATCTCTCATGGTGTCGGGGACAGCGCTCGCTATCGGACGGCCCATGTGGCTGAAGAACTTCGCCGGCAGGGATTCACAACAGCCCTGACCGTTCAGGATAATCCTTTTCTTGTTTCTTACGCCAAGCACTTCTCAGTGTTCGTGTTTCATCGCGTTCTCTACACCGAGAAGGTGGCGCGTTTCATCACCGCCATCAAGCAAGCGGGCAAGACGATCATTTTCGAAACGGATGACCTCGTCTATGATCCGAAGTTCTTGCCGTATATGGAGTCATATACTCAGATGAACGCTCTGGAAAAGAAGCTGTACGAACATGGCCTCGGCGCCGAAATCCTGGCTGACTCGTATGTGGCGGTAGCGACGACGACGACGACGTTTCTGGCCGACCGTTTGCGCGAGCAAGGAAAGCGCGTCTTTGTGGTACGAAACAAACTTTCGCAAGAGGATGTGCGCTGGTGTGAAGAAGCCCTTTCCGCTCGGCCGTCAGAGACGAGAGATACTGTCCGGCTCTGTTATCTCTCTGGGACGATGAGTCACAACAAAGATTTTGCGACGATTACTCCGGTCATCATGAAACTGCTCGCTCAGTATCGAGAGCTGCGTTTGGTCTTGGCCGGACCGCTTCATGTCGATGATGCTCTCAATCAGTATGCGGGGCAGATCGAGCGCGTGCCTCTTCTGGGGCGACAGGCATACTTCCAAAGAGTGGCTCAGATGGACATCAACCTGGCCCCGCTCGACGTAGGCAACCCTTTTTGTGAGGCGAAGTCAGAACTGAAGTGGTTCGAAGCTGGAGCGGTCGGAGTGCCGACGGTGGCCGCCGCTACCAGGACGTTCGCAGAGGCGATAACAGATGGGGTGGATGGTTTTGTGGCCCATAACGAACAGGAATGGCAGGAAAAGCTGGTGCGACTGATCGAGTCCCCGGAAGAGCGCCGACAAATGGGGAGCCTGGCTCGACAGGCGGTCATGGCACGCTATACTACGGAAAGTGCCGTTGATACGGAGTACAGTAATTATCTTAAGGAAAAGCTATGAAGGTGCTGATTACAGGCGGAGCCGGATTCATCGGGAGTGCGACAGCCAAAGCGCTCATGGAGCGTGGCGATCAGGTGGTACTCATTGATAACTTCAACGACTACTATGATCCGCAGTTGAAAGAGGATCGCATCAAGATTTTTCTCAAGGGCTACAAGAAAGGCTACAAGTTGTATCGTGGCGACATCCGCGATGAGAAATTTCTCGACAAAGTTTTTAAGAAAGAACAGCCGGACAAGGTGATTCATCTGGCGGCCATGGCTGGGGTACGGAACTCGCTTGAGGATCCGGCTCTCTATACCGACATCAACGTCACGGGAACGGTTTTACTTTTGGATCTGGCCGTGCAGTACAAGATCAAGAATTTCGTCTACGCCTCGTCTTCGTCGGTCTATGGCAACAACAAAAAGCTGCCTTTTTCTGAGAGTGATCTGGTGGATCTGCCCATTTCGCCCTATGCTGCTTCCAAAAAGGCCAATGAACTGTTCGCTCATGTCTATAGTCATGTCTATGGGCTCCCGACGACGGGCCTGCGCTTCTTCACGGTCTATGGTCCATGGGGACGGCCCGATATGGCCCTCTTCCTCTTCACTGATAAGATTTTTTCTGGCAAGACCATCGAGGTCAATAATCACGGCAAGATGTCGCGCAACTTCACCTATATCGATGACATTGTCTCTGGTATCCTGACCACGCTCGATGCCAACTTGCCATATGGCGTGATGAATATCGGTGGGGACAAGGAGGACACACTGCTCCAATTCATCGAGGAAATCGAAAAGAACGTTGGAAAATCGGCTAAGAAAAAAATGATGCCACTTCCGTCCGGAGACGTCATCGCGACCGTGGCCGATATCCGCAAGCTGCGCAAGCTCGGCTGGAAACCGACCACCCGCATCGACAAGGGGATCAAGAACTTTGTCGACTGGTACCGCGACTACTTCGAGATTTAGCTCTCGGAAAATCTGGGAGAAGAAAAAAGGCGAGCCCTGGTTCGGGTTCGCCTGCGCGGATGGGGTGGGGCCTAGGCCGCCAGCTGGGGCTGCATGATCACTTCGCAGCAGTCGCAGGGGAGTTCGAAAAATCCCAGGTACTCCTCGTAGGCCAGATGTGTTCCATACGGCCCCCTCCGCGAACGATGGTGATCATCCACCATGGTCCAGTAGGTACTGCCCATGCCGGGGATCTTCATGAACTCCATGATTGCCCACATAGCTGGCACCAGGACCTTCCCTGGTTCATGTGGGTCGATGTAGGCGTTCATTTCTGGAAGATTGATCCACGACTCGAAATGCACTGAATGGTGGTGCGTGTCACCATTGACGTGGTGGGGTGGGCGTTTTACCTTCGCCTTAACGGGGAGATACTCTTTCTTCACTATGTGCGTCATTTATCTCGTCCTTTTATTCATCTTGAGTGGTCTGGTTCCTGAAACCGGAAAAATGTCCGGAAACAGACCCTTAAGACGACGCTATATTCTCGCACAAACGAGCGGTTTTGTAAAGAGCTTCGGCTGAAAACTCTGTCGAAAAAGGGATTTTTGGGGTACAATGGTGGCTGTGGGGAATTGTCCCTGCACCACTAGATACGCCTCCGGATTACATTTGTTTTCACGCGTAGGATATTGACCACATCGCTCGCCAGCGTCGTCTCCTGGATGACCATGGCAAGTAAGCGACGGTGGTTGACAAAATCTGTATTTTGTGCTAATATAGGCCGTTAATCGTTCCTTTCCAAAACAGATCAGATCATCGCGCGGCTAGTCAGTAATGGCTGGAGCGAGGAAAGTCCGGACACTTCGTCATCCGCAAGGATGGCAAGGGTAATGGGTAACCCCCATACGCCGTGAGGCGCGAGGTGCGAACAGAGACGCCTGGTACGAAAGACGCCAGGCACCCAAGGAGAAATCTGCGGGTGAGTCCTTGTAGAAATACAGGGAGTGAAACGGCTAAATCCTTATCTGAGTGCAAGGTCGCGCTGTGTTTTCTTGGAGCTCAAGAAAGTGCGGAGAACTGCAAAGAGCCATCTGGTAACAGGTGGACAAGATAAATGATGATCACCCTAAGAGTAATTGAAGGGGACAGAATCCGGCTTATCGATCTGTGTTGGAAAAGGACGAGTAATACATCAACAATTTATGAAACGTTCCGAAATATTTTTCAGTGCTCTCCAGGTGCCGGCGGATTTTGCCATGATTATATTGGCAGCCAGCACCGCCTATTTCCTCCGGGGGATGCCGATGTTTCATGGCTATGTCTCACGCGTCTTCGAAATTTCTTTTGAAAACTATCTGCGCTTCACTCTGACAGTGACGCCGCTCATTCTCCTCATCCTGGCGTTCGAGGGACTGTACACCATGCGGGCTACCCGCAGTTTCGGCAAGGAAGCCTATGGGGTGTTGCGCGCCGTCAGCCTCGGTCTCATCGTGCTGGTCTTGGCGGTCTTCATCAATCGCGAATGGTTCTCATCTCGCTTCGTCATCTTGGTCAGTTGGGCGTTCGCCGTCTTGTACGTGATCATCGCCCGCTATCTCATCCGCCTGGTGCAACGCTGGTTTTTGGTCCATCGGGGGATGGGTATCCATCGGGTACTTTTGATCGGCACGAACAAAAAGATGTATGCCCTGCGCCGGTTACTGACGCGTCGCAAGGCGCTCGGCTACCGGGTAGTGGATCATATCGACACCGCCAGCGTTTCGCATATCAAAGAACTGCGCCAGGAAAAAGGCATCGACGAGATCGTGGTCGGTGACCCAACCCTGACGGATGATGAACAGGAAAAGCTCTTCGATTACTGTCAGATCCACAACATCACCTACAAGTATTTTCCGACTACGCTTCAGACGCAGTCCTATACCATGAAGATCTGGAACGGCGAGCCGATCATCGAGTTCTCCCACACGCCGCTCGACGGTTGGGGTCGTATCATCAAGCGAAGCTACGATATCGTGGCTGGTTTTTTCTTGACGGTGATTTTTTCTCCGGTCATGCTCATCATCGCCTTCCTCATCAAGCTCGAGGATCCACATGGTCCGATAATTTACAAGAACGAGCGCATCGGCGAGAACGGCCAGAAATTCTTCGTCTACAAGTTCCGCTACATGCTCTGGAAGTACTGCGTGACCCACGAGAACCCGCATTTCGACGAGGCAGTCGTTTTCGAAAAACAGCTGATCGAGGAACGGAACAGCCGTAAGGGCGGCGTGCTCTACAAGATCAAAGACGACCCGCGCAAAATGAAAGTAGGCGCCTGGATCGAGCGTTTCTCTCTCGATGAATTGCCACAGTTTTTCAATGTTCTCCAGGGCACCATGTCCTTGGTCGGCCCGCGTCCGCACCAGGAGCGCGAAGTGGCCCGCTACTCGGAGTACCACCGCCGTCTCCTCACCATGCGCCCTGGGGTGACTGGTATGGCTCAGGTATCCGGACGATCCGACCTAGCCTTCGAGGACGAATACCTGCTCGATGTCTTCTATATAGAGAACTGGTCACTGTGGCTCGATATC
>JAYVWV010000031.1:0-6420 GCA_043785755.1 Candidatus Moraniibacteriota bacterium | reverse complement strand
GTCCTGAAGCGTCTCCCTGGTCTGGTCGTGCCGTACCTCGAGACCCTACAGGGGAAACTACGGGCAGGGTATTAAACCCTATTTGACAGGGGGTGGTATCTTTTTGTCTAATTTCATTAGATTACTATATTTGATAATCAAATGAAATATTAGGAATTAAGAAAGTCCATAAATAAACCATATTTTATTAGAATAGATATTGTGCTCCGTAGAGTTAATGTTTTTGGACATCAGCTATCTTGGTGGCGCAAGAAGGGGTATCTGGAGAATATCAAAAGAGGTTTGGATGTATTTTCCGATGAGAAAGCGAAGCTGGCGCCGGCAGAGATATCATTTCTTATCTACCAGCCCAGTTATCTCAGCTTGGAATATGCTCTCAGTCACTATGGCATCATACCCGAGATGGTATTTGCCAAGACTGCCGTGACGACTAAGACAACCAGAAAGTTTTCGAATAGTTTTGGGCTGTTTTCGTATCGTCACATCAGTCCGAAGCTGTTTTTTGGCTATAGTGCCACAGAGACAGCGTTCGGAAAGTTTTTGTTGGCCGAACCGGAGAAAGCGTTGCTCGACTATCTCTACTTCAATCTTGGGAAGATACAGGGTACACGGGATATCGCGGAATTGAGGATCAATACGGATGCATTGAATAAGATTATTGATCGTGAGAAATTAAACCGGTATCTGAATGAATTCGGCATACGGAAACTCGCAAAGATAACCCCTATGATTTTAGAACCGCTATGCTGACATTCGAACAGCTGAAGGGCTATTACTCGGGGCCGTTGATCGCTTCTCCCAAGAGCATGCTGGTCGAGTATCTTCAGTATGAACTGCTTGATTCGTTGTTTAAGCAACCGAAGAGCTGTTTTCTTAGCTTCAGCGGCGGAACGGCTATCCGCATCGTCTATAACGGCAGTCGTTTTTCTGAAGATTTGGATTTCGATAATTTCGGACTGTCTTTCGAAGAATTTCATGAGTTGCCCGATTTGATTGTCGAAGATATGCGACTCAAGGGATGTACGGTCGAATTCCGGACGGTTGAGAGAAACGCTTATCATTGCTATGTGAAGTTTCCTCATATCCTGCAGGAGGCGCGGCTTGGGGCGGATGCCGAGGAGAAGATTTTGGTGCGTATCGACATGATGGAAAAGAAGAAAGTTTTCACGCCGGTAACTTTCACTCTGAACAAGTTTGATATTTACCGGACGATACTGGTGAATTCGGCCGATATCCTGTTGGCACAGAAGTTCATAACCATCATCGGGTGCCAACGTGAGAAAGGGCGGGATTTTTTCGACGCAAGCTACCTCTACGGATTGACCCAGCTGAACTTTGGGTATCTGGAGGAAACGTTGGGAATCGATAGGGCGGCGCGTATCAAAAAGATATTCGCTCGCTGTGAGGAACTGAATTTTTCCGATTTGGCAAAAGACGCTGAACCATTCCTTATGTATCCGGAGCAGACGGCCCGCGTGACTGACTTCAAGCAGTTTATTCGGGAAAAATTATCGTAGCGGCCGGCATCCTGTCTTCGACTCTGAGGTCGCTCAGACTCGAAGGGCGTGTAGGCGAAGGACCTCCGCTTGCCGGCGCGCACGGTCAGCCTGGGTTTAGCCGAAGGATCTCGTTTTAGAATTCGAAGGCACCTTTCTTCCGAAGGGTGGCTTTTATTACCAAACGATCCGTTTTGAGTCCAGAGCTTGCTCTGGGGATAATACCGGTTATTTTTGAAGAAATAAATTTACTATGAATGGAATTCTTGAGAATTACCAGCAGGCGGATGGCAGTATCGTCATCCCTGAAGTCCTGCGGCCGTATATCGGGAAAGAGGCGATTCAGGGTAAAAAATAGGCTTCTGGTTGACTTTTCCTCTGGCCGAAGCTATTCTTTTCTATGTACTTGTTCTTTTCCCGATTCATGGCCCATGATTCGGTATTCCTATATGGGTGCGTAGCTCAGTCGGTAGAGCAGTGGCCTTTTAAGCCAACGGTCGTGGGTTCGATTCCCTCCGCACCCACCATGCTTCATAATCATCGCGTAAAAACTTGGTCCAGTTTTGTTAACGAGCCTTCCTTCGTTTTGATGTAGAGGGCAGTTTTTAGGTATAAAGCACTTTGAAATCTGCCTGCCAGGGCAGTTTTCTTTTGTTCCTTCACAATCTTGGAGAAAAAACATGATGCAGTATCGAGCTGTTGATGGTCGCTGTGCGGTCATTCCAGGTGCTTTGCGCGTACCTCTTTCGTATGAGCAAATCCTTTCGCTCCTAAGGGAGAAAGGTTTTGTCTTGATAGAGGTGGATCTTGTCGCGCTGGCCCGGCAGTGTGTGGGAGTATCGTGCTACCGCCGTGGTGCCCGCCCGGTTGAGGCCCCAGCAGTCGTTGATTGTTCGAGTTTCATCAAGTGGCTATATGGTCAGCGTGGTATCTGGTTGCCGCGGCGCTCTATCCAGCAGCGTGAGTTGGGTGAGGTGGTGGAACTCCACAATCTGATCGCGGGCGATGTCGTATTTGTCTCTGGAAGAATAGACTATTATGACGATGATCCGGCAAACGGTGTTGGTCATGTTGGCATAGCTATCGGTGCAGGGAAGGTCATGCATGCTGCTGACAGAAAACTCGGTGTCATAGAAAGTTCTCTCGAGGCATTCGTCAGCGAAGCGACGTTTCGTGGAGCTAGACGCTACATGCCACGAGACGTGGCGGTGCTCACCTGCGAAACTCCGGAGCGAGATATCGAATCAGTCGACGATATTCGCTGGATCATCTTCCAATCGCTCCCGGAGTGATTTTTGGGATGCTAGCTCTGAAAAAATGAATTTCTGACCTCTCTTGGGGCAATCTAGCATGGTTGCCCCACTTTTTTTCCCACGAATATGCCTTTTCTCGCAGCTGTTTTATTGCTATACTGCAGGCAAGGTAAAAACAACAGTATGATCAAAAAAATTGTGGGTGTAGCGTTCGGGGCGTTCTTTCTTTCCGGGTGCGTGTTCAGTGCGCCGGTTCCCGTGGCTGTCACACCGCCGCAAGACGCCTTTACGCAGAAGGTTAAAGCCGGCAGTCTGTGGAAGAGTACCGATGGGGGACAAGCGTTCGTGGTGCAGTCACGGGTCGATGACAAAACGTCGATTACCAAGGCAGATGTCTTGGCGCTCGCCTTTCACCCACAAGATTCGCGGACGATCTATGCTGGGACAGTCGATAACGGAATTTTCAAAACAACCAATGGTGGCGATTCTTGGGTCGCTCTTCCTTTCCCGCCCAAGAAGATCTATAGTTTTATTCTCGACAAGAAGCAACCGGATCAGCGCATGTTTGCCTCAGGGATGCTCAATAATATTGGCAAGATTTTCCGGACTGATAACAGCGGGACAACGTGGAACGAAGTGTATAGTGAGCCTGGTAACCAGGTGGTCATCACTGCTTTGGCGCAGCACGAGAGCGATACCAACGTCCTCTTCGCAGGGACGAGCACGGGGACAGTTATCAAGAGTACTGACGGCGGTGATACCTGGAAGAATATCGGCAGTGTCGTCGATGGCCCCGTCACTGATATCGTATTCGATGCGGTCAAGCCATTTTCTTTGTACGCGCTCAGCTTCAATAAAACGCTCACCTATTCGCCAGATGGTGGCAAGACGTGGGTTGATTGGGAAAAAGTGAAGCAGGAGGAAATTCAGAAGCGCAATGCGTCGAGTAAGAATGGAAAGGCTCCGGCAGTGCCGACCCCAGAGGAGCAGGCAGCAGAATTAGCCAAGCAAATGCCGAGTGCTCTTTTGGCAGCCGTCAGTGACCGCAAGGTTTCCGGGCGGGTGTATGTCAGTAAGCTCGGCGGCTTGTATCGGAGCAATGATTTCGGGAAGCATTGGGAGAAGCTGAACATTATCGAAAGCGCTGAAAAATTTCCCATTCGATCCCTCGCTATCAACCCGAGTGATTCAAACGAGCTGGTTTTCGCTGCTGGTTCCGCTTTTTACAAGACAAAAAATGGCGGCAGTACGTGGGCGGTAGTGGACCTCTTTGTTGATCGCGGTGTCTCGGTGTTGGCCTATGATCCCAGTAACCCACTTTTGATCTATATGGGGCTTCGGAAATTGTAGGAGGCGGATCGGGTCTATAAGATAATTCATTTTTCACGACTATGATTAAAGAGATGATAGAGACGAAACGGGTGGAGTTTGAGAACGCGCTGGCTCATTTCGAGGGCGAGGCGTCCAAGATTCGTACGGGACGAGCGCATCCGGGATTGGTGGAAAACCTGATGGTTGACTATTACGGTACCAAAACGCCAGTGAAACAGATCGCCGGCATCAGTATCCCCGAGGCGCGCCAGATTCTGATCCAGCCCTGGGACAAAGGGTCACTCGTCATGATTGAAGCGGCCATTCGGGAATCGAACCTGGGGGTCAATCCGGGAAACGATGGTATCGCGCTCCGTATCACGTTGCCGTCGCTCACCGAAGAGACGCGGCGGGACTTCGTCAAGACCCTTAATCAGCGCGCCGAAGACAGCCGTATCGTCATTCGCACGGTGCGTGAGGATATCTGGAAGGAGATCCAGGAATTAGAAAAGGCGGGTGATGTCTCTGAAGACGACAAGTTTGCTGGTAAGGATGATCTCCAGAAAGTGGTCGATGAATACAATCAGAAGCTTGAGACGATTCGCAAGAAGAAAGAAGAAGAAATACTGACGGTATGACCTGTAAATGACCAATGTCAAATTTCAAATGCCAAATTTGTGTTGGAAGGAGTATGGTTTTAGGATTTTTTTCATTTGGATTTGATTTGTAATTTGTTATTTGGATTTTGATATTTATGTTTACTGTCCTTATTTTTGTCGTCATTCTCGGTCTCCTGGTGTTTGTGCATGAACTGGGTCATTTCGTCGTCGCCAAGAAAAGCGGTATCCGGGTGGATGAGTTTGGTTTTGGGTTTCCACCACGTTTGGCAGGGGTGTATAAAGATGTGGAGACCAAGAAATGGCGGATTTTGATTGGAGAAAAGGAGATCTTCCTTCCAAGATTTCTGCGGGCACTTTTGTATATGATTATTCCTTTCTCGGAAGTCCCTTCTGAGAAAGGCCAAGTCAATAACAGCACAATCTATTCTCTCAACTGGATTCCCTTGGGCGGGTTCGTGAAGATCGCTGGGGAAGACGGTGGTGTCACAGATGATCCTGAAAACTTCGCTGGCAAACCAGCCTGGATCCGCATCTGTGTCTTGGCGGCGGGTGTCTGTATGAACTTTCTCTTTGCCTGGCTGCTTATCTCGGTCGTATTCATGTTGGGCATGCCGCAGCCGATCGATCAAAGCGACCATGGCCGCTATCCCAACGCCAAGATTCAGATTTTGAACGTCCTGCCAGGGACGCCAGCAGAAACGATGGGACTCAAAGTGGGGGACGCTATCCGCGCTATCAATAGTCAACAGATCGAAAGTCTCGACCAGGTGACGGAAGAAATTGCCGCTCATAAGGGTGAGACGATCACTATGAGTATCGACCGTTTCGGACAGGCGCTGACTCTTTCGGGGATTCCTCGTAAGGAGACCGTCCAGGGTGAGGGTTCGCTGGGTATTTCCTTTTCCGAAACAGCAGTTGTTTCCTACCCATGGTACCAGGCCATCTATCGCGGGGCCATCACGACCTACGACATCACCCTCGCCATTCTTGCCGCCTTCGGGGCGATGATCGCTTCGCTCTTCGGCGGCGCCAAGACGGCCCTTGATGTGACGGGTCCAGTCGGGATTGTCTATCTGACCAAACAGATGAGCGACCTCGGCTTACCGTACCTCCTCCAGTTCGCTGCTCTCCTCTCGATCAACCTTGGCATCATCAATATTCTCCCCATCCCAGCCCTCGATGGTGGGCGCATTCTTTTTATCCTGATTGAGAAGCTGAAGGGGTCACCAGTCAGTCGTAAAGTGGAGGGGATGATCCATCAAATCGGTTTTATCCTCCTGTTGCTCCTCATGCTCTTCGTCACGCTCCGCGACGTCGCCCATTTTCAGATTCTTTCTAAAATCGCCCGTTTCTTTTAGCGGGCCTTTCCCAAAAGAGACACAATAACCCCTTCCCAGTGGGGTTTTTGCGTTTTTTCCTTTTTTAAAGGCAAAAGAGCTTGACATTTCTTGTGTTTATTGGTATTGTAATACGTTAGTATGTAAGAAAATCATCTATGTCTCATTCCTGGCTTTTTGAGGTTTTCCGTTTCCGGAAAGGCTATCTTCTCATGGTTGGCATGGCGGTCGCCGTTGGAGCGGTGCTCCTCCTCTTCTTCATCAACCCTCGCTATCAGGTGCGGACGGATTTTTTGGTGAGCCAGGCAGACAGTGAGACGAAGGATTACTATACACTGGCCCGCTCTTCCGAGTACATCGGTAAGGTCTTGGGTGAAGTCGCTTATAGCGAACGTTTTATCGC
>JAYVWV010000030.1:0-5954 GCA_043785755.1 Candidatus Moraniibacteriota bacterium | reverse complement strand
CTGGCGGGATGAAGCGACGTCTCATGATTGTCCGGGCGCTCATTCACGAACCAAAGCTCTTGATCCTTGATGAACCGACGGCTGGCGTCGATATCGAGCTCAGGCGCGAGATGTGGGACTTCCTGCGGGAATTGAACGCTTCTGGCCGGACTATCATCTTGACCACGCACTACCTGGAAGAAGCGGAGCAGTTGTGCAAGCGAGTGGCCATCATTAATAACGGCGAGATCGTTTCGGAAGGATTGGTCAAAGACCTCTTGGGGACACTCACGACCGAGACATTTATCTTTGATCTGGTGTCGCCGCTTACAGAGACCAATGAAAAACTGATTGCTAACTTCGGGGTCAAGAAAGTTGATCAGGATACCATCGAAATGATCGTGCAAAAAGGCGAAAGCCTGAGTGAGGCTTTGATCGCTCTCGGTCGGCTCGGTATCGAAGTGCGTAGTATGCGCAACAAATCCAACCGTCTGGAAGAATTGTTTCTCGACGTAACCAAAAAACCCGACGCATCCCTATGACCTACCAAGAAATGTGGGTAGCCTATATGACGATTGTCCGGAAAGAAACCGGGCGTTTTCTCCGTATCTGGCCGCAGACGCTCTTGCCCTCGGTCATTATGACGACGCTCTACTATGTTATCTTCGGCACGTTCATCGGATCACAGCTCCGCGCAGTCGGGGGCTTTAGTTATATCCAGTTCATCGTGCCGGGCTTGGTTATGATGGCGGTCATCACCAACTCTTTTTCCAATGTGGCCAGCTCATTTTTTGGTTCCAAATTTCAGAAGCAGATTGAAGAGCTGTTGGTGGCACCGATCTCGCCCTTTCTCGTGGTGGCGGGCTATGTGACCGGTGGTGTTCTGCGCGGTCTTCTGACCGGTGTGCTCGTCCTCCTGGTGGCACTGTTCTTCACCCACCTGACCATGTTTAGTGTTCTGTTGACTGTGGTGTTCATTTTTCTCACGGCCCTTTTGTTTTCCTTGGCGGGGATGGTCAATGCTATCTATGCCAAGAAGTTTGACGGCATCTCCATTGTGCCGACCTTCGTCCTGACACCGCTCACCTACTTAGGCGGCGTGTTCTATTCCGTCTCGATGTTGCCGCCTTTCTGGCAGAAAGTTTCGGCTTTGAACCCCATCCTCTACATGGTCAATGGCTTCCGTTACGGTCTCCTCGGTATTTCTGATACCAGTGTCTTAGGTAGTTTCGCTATCCTCGTGATTTTAAGCGCTGTGATGCTCGGCTTCACGATGTATCTTTTCAAGACAGGACGAGGATTACGAGCCTAGACGGAAACCATGCCCCCGCCCGAAACGCTCCGCGTATGCGGTGCGGGCGCGCGCGCTGACTTTCAAACGCTCTCGGAAGGATTCCGGCTTCAGAAACACTACGTTGAAATTACCACAGTCTCTATGTATACTTTTCCATCACGCACCATGCTTCTGGTCACCGTTCCTCTGGTAGTATTGGTTGGCGTGGCTTATTATTTTTTATCAACTCGTATGGAACAAAAAAATGATGCGACTACTTCTTCGACCGGCGCCCACTGTGGTATCAATGGCTGTGTGGCTATGACGCCGGAACAGGCGAGGATCTTGCGCGACAAGGGCACCGAGCCACCATTCAGTAGCGTACTCTATAACGAACATCGAAAGGGGACCTATGTTTCGGCTGATAACAACCTGCCTGTTTTTCGTTCCGAGGATAAGTTTGATTCTGGTACCGGCTGGCCAAGCTTCACTAGACCGGTGACTCCTGATGCTGTTACAACAAATGAAGACACCACGCTCGGTATAGTGCGCACGGAAGTGCTCTCCACGGATGGCGGTCATTTGGGGCACGTTTTTCGTGATGGTCCGGCACCATCGGGCCTGCGCTACTGTATCAACGGTGATGCTCTGAAGTTTATCCCCGATGAAGAGAAGGAGTGAATGATTGGAAATATTTTCCCTTTTCTTCCGCCGAACATTTTTGACTCGCTTCACCGCACAGGGGACAGTTCAGTCGAGACCCCGCCTACCGGCAGGCAGGCATCCGTCACGCCCGACTGGTACCGGTACACTCATCAAAAATGTTACCGCCGGAAGCCGGAGAAAGAAAATGAAAGAACATTGCCAATCGTAACGGGAAGAAGTTTCTTAAAAGAAAAAGCCCGGCGCGGTAAGGAAGTAGCGATCATTCAGCTTGATGCAGAGCGGTTGCCCGCATAGCCGTGACGACCGATTTGCCGGATTTCTTCAGCTGCATCGTCGGCGAAGATGAAGGGCTGGAGCGGAGGCAAGTCCAGCTAGGTGAGCGCCTTGGTCATATCAGGCTTTCTGTAGCTCTAGGCTACGGTAGGAGAAAGAACGATGAGGTATTATTGTGGAAAAGGGTAAAAAGTCAATAGTTGAAGTATATGTCAAACATGAAAAAGGCGACATTTGGGGCGGGGTGTTTTTGGGGAGTAGAGGCAGTGTTTCGCAAAGTGCCAGGTGTCCTCGGTGCTGTTTCGGGCTATACCGGAGGGACATTGGTCAATCCGACCTATGAGGATGTCTGTAACAGTGAGACCGGACATGCCGAAGCAGTGGTAGTGACCTTTGATGCTGCCGTCGTCGGCTATGAACGGCTGCTCGAGGTGTTCTGGAACAATCACAACCCCACCGCACTCAACCAGCAAGGCCCGGACCATGGCACGCAGTATCGCTCGGTCATTTTTTATCATGATGAGGAGCAGCGGCAGATGGCCGAAGCATCAAAACAGGCACTCGCGCAGTCGGGAAAGTGGTCGCGACCAATCGTGACAGGTATTGTTCCAGCGGAAACTTTTTACCAAGCGGAAGAATATCATCAGCGTTACTTCGAGAAGCTCGGCATCGAACCAGCGTGTCATTTGTGACAGGAGCAGCGCAGAGTGACTCTTGGTAAATTTTTCCTCGTACCTTTTTCGTGCTACAATGGAAAAAAATATCAAAAGAAATGCTCACAGTGACCAATCATCAGGGCTTGTTGGTATTCGAGAAGAAGGGGCGGGTCTCTTTCTTGTGGCGGGCAGCCGGGCGAACCACTCCCGGGATTTTTTGTGTGGAAAGTGCGGATGGGAAAGTGTTCAAAAAGCAGGGCGGCCTGGTGACTTTTTTTACTGCTGATGGAATCAAAACCATGCTGGGTGCAACGCCAGATCTGCGCGCCAGTATGTTCGGAACCAAGACGGTCCTCACCTTTGTCGATCAGAAAAAACAGCTGGTGTTTGCCGACAGCGGTCGCAATGGCTCATGGAAAACGCTGTCTACAACGACCCTGTTTCAGGGGCCGACGGTCGGTGTAAAAGTACCGGCTAAGAAAAATAAGAAGGCCACGATCATCGTTTTTTCTCGGAGGAATAGCCGCGTCCTGTTTGAGGCCAAAACGACGGATGAGAATTTCAAGCGTTTTCGGGACAGTGGTGATGTTTTGACCGCGCGGCGCACGTATTTCGATGCTACCGCTCTCACGCCACTGTCTACTCAGTTGGTCCGCCAGGGCATCCTCCTCATCTATACGGCCAAGGATAGTCGGGGTAAGCTTGGGGTTGGTGCCGCTCTTTTCAATCATGATGATCCACAAGAGATGGTGTGGCGCAGTGACCACTCCCTTTGGGAAGCGCCAAAGCATCTTTCATCGGAAGCCACTATTCTCGGCGGTGTTAATAGAGGAAAATACTTCTACCTTTTTGTACAGAATCCAGGCCAGGCTGTCGAATGTTTCCCGATGGCTCGTCACTGGGAGGCGGTGGAAAAGGATCAGCAGCAGGAAATTGTTCTGCCTCCGCGCAAGAAAGGCGTGCGTATCACACTCGAACGATCGGTGGCCAACCCGGTGCTCGAGCCAATTACTCAAAATGCCTGGGAGGCTTTCGCCACGTTCAACCCGGCCGCTCTTTCCCTCGATGGACGCGTCCATCTGCTCTATCGGGCCCAAGGATACGACGGTCTGTCAGTGCTTGGTTATGCGGGCAGTTCCGATGGTATCCACATCGACGAACGGCACAGTGAACCAGCCTTTGTGCCATCGCGGGCCTTCGACCGGCGCCGGAAATCGGCGGATCAGTATCCCTACCCGTATGTTTCTGGTGGAGGCGCTGGTGGTTGCGAAGATCCACGCTTGGTGGAGATTGCTGGTTTCATTTACCTCATCTATGTTGCCTTCGACGGAGCTCATCCTCCCGGTGTGGCCCTGTCTTACATTTCCAAAGGGAACTTCTTGGCCAAGCGTTGGTGTTGGGCACGACCGAAGCTTATTTCCAAGCCTGGCCAGATTCAGAAGAACTGGGTGCTTTTTCCTGAAAAGATTCATGGAAAGTACGCGGTACTGCATGGGCTCAGTCCGGAAATCCGTATTGAATATATAAACGACCCGAAGAAACTGGGCGATGGGAAATACATCGAAAGTTTGTCGTCGCATGGTGGGCGGGGCTATGTCGAAACGGCTCGTTTGCACGCTTGGGACAATATTGTCCGAGGAGTCGGGGCGCCACCACTCAAGACGGCCTACGGTTGGCTGGTCTTTTACCATGGGATGGATATGCGCGATCCGGGCAAATACAAGGTGGGAGTGATGCTCCTCGACCTGAATCATCCGGAACGGATCCTCTGCCGATCCGCTGAGCCGGTACTGGAACCGGAAACGATCTACGAGAATAGTGGGCACAAACGTGGAGTCATCTATGTGTGTGGCGCTGTGGTGAAGGACGAGAAACTCTTCGTTTATTATGGTGCGGCCGATCATACTTCGGCGGTGGCGACTGCTCACCTCGAGACATTCCTCCAGGCACTGCTCAACCAGCAAACGCCACGTCTGAAGAAAGAGAATCTCAAAAAAATTTCCTAACATCTTCCTGCTATGCCATTTTTCAAGCGTTCCTTCGAGAATCCAGTGGTGGTACCGGAAAGTAATTTGCCGTGGGAACTGGAGGGTGCTTTCAATGGGACAGCCATTCGTGAGCAGGGGAAGACGCGACTGTTTTATCGTGCCCAATCGTTACCGCTCCTCCATGATGATGGCCCGTGGTTGTCCATTGCTTCCATCGGTCAGACGGAGAGTGTCGATGGTATTCATTTCAAGAAGCACCGGCCATTCATCGTACCAGAACTTCCATGGGAACGTTATGGTTGTGAAGATCCACGCATCACCAAATGTGACGGTAAGTACTATCTCTTCTATACTGCTCTCTCCGAATTCCCATTCCGGGCTGAGGGTATCTCGGTTGGCTTGGCCATGACCAAGGATTTTAAGAAGATTGAGAAACACCATATCACGCCGTTCAATGCCAAGGCCATGACGCTTTTTCCCGAGCGTATCGGGGGCAAGCTCTGGGCGCTTCTCTCGGTCAATACCGATCGGCCACCATCGACCATCGCTCTGGCCACGTTCGATGACGAAGCAGATCTGTGGGATGCCAAGCGTTGGGAGCGTTGGTATCAGGATCTCGACCAGCACGGTCTCGTTCTCCAGCGGACTGCTGATGACCATGTAGAAATCGGCACGCAGCCGATCAAGACCGAGGCCGGCTGGCTGCTCTTCTATTCCTATATTCAGAAGTACCACACAGCAGAGCCGATCTTCACCGTGGAAGCGCTGCTCTTGGATTTACACAATCCGCGGAAGATCATTGCTCGTTCCGAGGGCCCACTCCTCGTTCCTGAAGAAGAGTATGAGCGGTACGGTAAGGTCAAGGACATCGTTTTTCCGACGGGGGCTGTTTTACGTGGTGATACCATCTTCCTCTACTATGGCGCAGCCGATACGACGACCTGCGTAGCAAAGGGGAGTCTCAAGGCCCTCCTCCGTGAGCTTTTGATGACCAAGAAAGATCGTCCAGCCCTTGTGCGCTATCGGGGTAATCCTGTTTTGGAGCCAGTCGCTAATCATGCATGGGAAGCCAAAGGAGTATTCAATCCAGCTGCCGTTGATGTGGATGGGAAAGTGCGC
>JAYVWV010000029.1:0-29863 GCA_043785755.1 Candidatus Moraniibacteriota bacterium | reverse complement strand
CTTTACAAATGTGTAGGCGGTCGCTTATGAATTCGTAAAAACGAGATACGAATAAAGAGGGAGAAGAAAGGGCGCAGGTTTGATAGGAAAGATATTGGAATATAGAGTGCGTATGCAAAAAAGTATGCAACCATCCTACACGATTGATACGATAAAATTTGGAACCGATGCTCCGACATTTGAACGAGCGGTAGTTTTGTACGACGGTGAAAAGGTGCATGACTTTACCATTGATCGTTTTGGCTATTCTGCGCGGGTCATAGGGACGCAGGTGTATGATGTCACTGTATCAGCCAGATCGTATGACAAAGGAAATTGTAACTGCTATTTGGGACAGGATGACGTTTTGTGCAAACACATGGTTGCCGGAGCTCTCTCCGCAGTAAAACAGGGCCAACTGTTGACTCAAGAAGAGAGGCGACGTGTTGATATGATGATGTGTAGTGAAAAAATTGGGACGCTCACTTCCGAGGAGCTTTTAGGAGTGAAACAGCTCTCGACTGAAGCGCTTACGTACATTAAATCGTATATTAGCCCGTCTCGTCTCTGGTTTCGGTATCAGAATTCGCTCGACGAAGGCTGTAGTAGATTGGCACATATTGTTTCTCGACTACCTGTCAGTAAGCAAGCAGCAGCACTTTTGGTAAAGTTACTGTTGCGGCTCGATAAAAAGGTGAGCGGGGGAGTAGATGATTCCAATGGTACTGTTGGAAATTGTATGGAAGACATCGTGGAAGTTCTAAAAAGGTTTGCGGCACTTGAACCTCTCTGCGCGGCATCGTTTTCCCTCCTGAAAAACAAAGAGACCTGTTTCGGTTGGGAGGAGCCGCTCACCACTCTTTTGAAGACGAAGTAATTTAAGATTTGTACTATTTTTTGCAATACAAATGTGTAAGCGGTCGCTTATGAATTTGTATAAGAGAAAAACGAGCAGAGAGGAGTTAGCAGATGGTTGTGGGCCGGTCCGTGACGGCTGGTTTTTTGTTTGGAGGTAATGTGAATTTTTAAAAAATACTTTTCACTTTCTTTCTCAGATTTTGAACGGCCAGCCTCGTCCAGTCTAGGTGAGTCATGTTCGATGAAAATAATCGTGGAAGAAAGGGGGAGGCATTTTCTGAAAAATAACAGTGTTTTTTGGATAGTTAAGTATCAAGAGAGGTTTACTCTTAATTTATGGCTTATAATAAGCATTTAAAAATAATTACTCCATTATTTTTGGTGCCAGGAGAGGTGTTTACTCTGGGCTTGAATGAAAGAAAATACGCTCTTTTGTTGTCGCACTGGGGCTGCTATTGACAGTTTTTCAATGGGTTGGTATTATAGCGAGTGACGCTTTTTCTCGAGCTTTTTTCGTCTTTGGGACGGGAGAACTCGATTGAAAAACACGTAGAGAAGACATAATAATTTGTTTGAGGTACAAGGTTATGGCAGAGCAATTTCAGCGCACCAAGCCACACGTCAACGTCGGGACAATCGGCCACGTCGACCACGGCAAGACGACTTTGACCGCTGCTATCCTGCACGTCCTTTCGATGAAGGGATTTGCCAAGGAAAAAAGCGTTGATGAGATCGATAAGGCCCCCGAAGAGCGGGAGCGCGGTATCACTATCTCGACGTCGCACTGCGAATACGAGAGCGATGCTCGGCACTATGCCCATGTCGACTGTCCGGGGCACGCTGACTACATCAAAAACATGATTACGGGTGCCGCCCAGATGGACGGTGCTATCTTGGTGGTGTCTGCCACTGACGGCCCGATGCCTCAGACCCGTGAGCACATCCTTTTGGCCCGCCAGGTTGGTGTCCCAGCCATCGTTGTGTTCTTGAACAAGGTGGATATGGTGGATGACCTCGAGCTGATCGACTTGGTCGAAGCCGAAGTTCGCGAACTCCTCTCCAAGTATGAATTTGATGGTGACAATGCTACTATCGTTCGTGGCAGTGCTCTCAAGGCTTTGAATGCCAAGACGCTTGATGATGTTGATGCCAAGCCAATCTTGGATCTGATGGCCGCTTTGGACACACAGATCCCACAGCCGGTGCGTGACCTTGACAAGCCGTTCCTGATGCCGATCGAAGACATCTTCTCGATTGAAGGACGCGGGACAGTTGTGACGGGTCGCATCGAGCGCGGTATCGTCAATATCAACGAAGAAGTAGAAATCGTCGGTATCCGCCCAACGGCCAAGACGGTCGTGACCGGTATCGAGATGTTTAACAAGCAACTCGATAAGGGGACAGCTGGCGACAACGCTGGCTTGCTCATCCGCGGTATCAAGAAGGAAGATGTCGAACGTGGTCAGGTTTTGGCCAAGCCGGGTTCGATTACGCCGCACACTGAATTCGAGGGCGAGGTCTACATCCTCTCCAAAGAAGAAGGTGGTCGCCACACTCCGTTCTTCAAGGGCTACAAGCCACAGTTCTACATCCGTACCACTGATGTGACGGGTGAAGTGGAATTGCCAGAAGGAACCGAAATGGTGATGCCAGGGGACACGGTCAAATTGAAGATCAAACTGTTGGCCCCAGTCGCCATGGAAGAAGGAATGCGTTTCGCCATTCGCGAGGGTGGACGGACCGTTGGTGCTGGTGTTGCCACCAAGATCAGTAAGTAGTCCTCAAGGAAACTTCGTGGGAACAACTCTTTTCGGAGAGTTGCTCCCATCCTCGTTCTCTTGAAACCTGTTATAATGAACGCAATGAAAAAGACAGAAACAACCCCCAATCTGCGGGTGAGGATTAAAATCAAGGCGTACGACCACAAGGTGGTTGATCAGTCAGCTCGCAAGATTGTTGAGACGGCTGAGCGTACCGGAGCCTCTATCACTGGTCCCGTGCCGCTTCCGACCGAAATCCACAAGGTGACCGTCAATCGTTCTACGTTCGTGCACAAGAATTCGCGTGATCAGTATGAGATGCGTGTGCACAAGCGCCTGATTGACATCAACAACCCGAGTGCCAAGACTATCGACAACCTGACCAATCTCGATCTTCCTGCCGGTGTTGATGTGGAAATCAAGATGTAGGAGGATTTCCCTGTTCGGCACATTTCTTGGTTGTAACCTCCAGTGCTCGCCGCTGTATTCCGAATACAGCTTGCTCCGCCCTTCGGTTACGCCTCGAACTGTACTCGAACAGGGAAATCCTCAGGAAAAAATATACATTTTCGTTCAAGTCCCTCTTCATTTGAAATCTTCAGGTGAGAAGAGCGGCCCGCCCACAGCGCTAAGGCGCAGTGAGTCGGGCATGGATACTAAGCGATCGAGGGTTTCAAGGTGAAACTGGCTCGCTTGTGAAGTCCAGTTTTTTTGTGTAAATGATCAAGTCTCTCGCAATGAAATTCATCCTCGGCAAAAAACTCGGTATGACGACACTCTTCGATGAAACGAAGGGTGCCTTGAATGTGACTTTGATTGCCTGCGCCAAGAACACCGTGACCATGAGTCGTACTCTTGAGAAGGACGGTTACCTGGCTATTCAGGTAGAAACAGAGAAGACCGCCAAGAAGACCGTGCGCAAAGAATTCCGCGTCGATCGTGCTATCACGGGCGATGATCGGGCGGCTGCTGTGGCCGAACTGGCCACCGAGGCAGCCAAATTTCCTGTTGCGACTGAACTGTCTGTTTCGCTCTTCGCTGTTGGTGACACGGTCAATGTGGCTGGTGTGACCAAGTCCAAAGGCTTCCAGGGTGTAGTGAAACGCCATGGCTTTGCTGGTGGACGAGGCAGTCACGGAGGCAAGCATGACTTGCGCAAGCCAGGCAGTATCGGTGCGACATTTCCAGAACACGTTATCAAGGGTCGTCGCATGGCCGGTCGCATGGGTGGTGAGAATATGACTGCCCTCAACCTGTCAGTCGTCTACGTCAATGAAGCAGAAGGATTGCTCGGGTTGCGCGGGGCAGTCCCTGGGGTCAATGGTCGCATCGTCAAAGTCATGAGTGTCAAATAACGAACTGTATGTCCAAGATCACTGTCAAAGATATCGCCGGCAAAGATGTGAAGGAACTTTCCTTGAAAGAGTCTGTTTTTGCTCTGCCCGCCAATGATACGTTACTCCATCAGGTGTATGTCGCGCTCTCTGCCAATCGCCGTCAGGTAATCGCTCATACCAAAGATCGCGGGGAACGTTCTGGTTCCGGTATCAAGCCGTGGCGCCAAAAGGGGACAGGCCGAGCTCGTGCTGGTGCAACGCGCAGTCCTTTGTGGCGCAAGGGTGGTATCACCTTTGGTCCGACCAAGGATCGCAATTTTTCAAAGAATACGACTGCCAAGATGCGTCAGAAAGCCGTTATGATTGCTCTGTCTGGAAAGATTCGTTCTGGCAAATTGATAGTGCTCGATGCATTGAACTATACCGACAAGAAGACGAAGTTGTTTGCCAAGACCATGGATGTGCTCGGGATGACGGGAAAGAGTCTGATACTGGCTTTGTCCACGAGTGAATTTCCTCTGACCGTGATGTCACGCAATATTCCCAGAACAGAAAACACTCTGACAGAAAACCTGAACGTGGTACAGCTCCTTGATCACGAGTATCTTCTCATGACGGAAGAGAGTGTCAAGGTTTTGGAAAAACGGTTTGCCGCATGGGAAAAGGTTTCAACGAAATAAGGAAACGGCTATGGCTTTGCTCGATAAGAAAACTGCCGCGAAGAAAGTACTCCGCAAACTCATTGCCAAGGAGAGTCCTTTGGCTATGCGTCTCCTGTCCCGACCGCGTGTGACGGAAAAGGCTTATGCCATGAACGCCCAGAATAAGTATGTCTTCGAAGTGACCAAGACTTCCACCAAGAAATCAGTCAAGCGGGCAGTAGAGGAGGCATACGGCGTCAATGTTTCTGCCGTCAATATGGTCCGGTTGCCAGCCAAGAAGAAGTTGTCGGGTATGAAGCGCACGCCGGGGATGAAGGGTGCGGTCAAGAAAGCTATTGTGAGCGTCGTCAAAGGACAGTCAATCGAATTATTCAAGGCGGGAGTCTAAGCGAACTGTTATGGCCATCAAGATCTACAAAAAGAACAACGCTGGACGACGCAATATGTCGATCGTTAAGCCAGAAGGCATCACCGACAAAGCGCCGGAGAAGTCGCTTTTGGCTCCGCACAAGAAGCGCGGTGGACGGTCCAAGGGCAAGATTTCGGTGCGTCATCAGGGTGGTGGCCACAAGCGTCGCTATCGTATTGTCGATTTTCGTCAGGATAAGCTTGGCGTGCCAGGGAGGATTGCTCATTTGGAAAAGGACCCGAACCGCTCTGCGTTAATTGCGCTCGTGTTCTACCGTGACGGCGAGAAGCGTTACATTTTGGCGACCGATGGGATGAAGCAGGGCCAGGAAGTGGTGGCCGACGAAAGTGTCCCGGTGGTCAATGGCAACCGCATGCTCTTGAAGAATATTCCTGTTGGAACGACCATCTGCAATATTGAGATGAAAGTCGGCAAGGGTGGTCAGATGGTCCGGAGCGCCGGCTCCCAAGCAGTCCTCATGGGACTCGATGGAGAGCTCGCCCAGATCAAATTGGCCTCTGGTGAAGTCCGCCTCATTCACAAAGAATGCTATGCGACCCTCGGCCAGGTCAGTAATTTCGAACACAGCTCTGAACGTATCGGTAAGGCCGGTCGCAGCCGTTGGATGAATCGTCGCCCGCATGTCCGAGGGAGTGCTATGAACCCGGTCGACCATCCGCACGGAGGTGGCGAAGGTCGTCAGCCAATCGGTATGCATCCGAAGACGCCGTGGGGCAAGCCGGCACTCGGCAAGAAGACCCGTAAGCGTAAGAAGGAGAGCAACCGCTACATCGTCAAGCGTCGCGTCAACAAGAAGTAGTCTGCCCTCTAAACATCCCCCTCAGTTAAGAAATCTATGTCACGAAGTCTCAAAAAAGGTCCATACGTCGATCCGCGAGTCCTGAAAAAACTCGAAGGGAAGAAACAGGGCGACCGCACCGTCATCAAGACATGGTCGCGTGCTTGCGTCATCTCTCCGGAGATGGTAGGGTTCACCTTCGGCGTGCACAACGGCAAGGATTTTATTCCGGTTCTCACGACGGAGGAAATGGTAGGACATCGTCTCGGAGAGTTTTCGATGACGCGCAAGTTCAATCGGCATGGAGGGAAGATGCAGAAAGAAATTGAGATCGCCGCCAAGCAACGTGAACTGGATGCCGCTAAGGCAGCCAAGGTCGCTACCGCTGTCACCAAGAAATAGCTTCCCATATTATGAAAGTACAGGCCACTCTGAAAAATCTCCGAATCGCCCCGCGCAAAGTGCGTTTGGTGACTCATGCCCTGATCGGTGTCGATACCCGAGAGGCATTGCTTCAGCTTGGCAAGATGGTGAAGAAGTCCTCTCTCCCGCTCTCTGTTCTTTTGAAGAGTGCTGTAGCCAATGCCAGTAACAACTGCGGATTGGATGAGGAAAATCTTTACGTCTATTCCATTGCTGTTGGGGATGGCCCACGCCTGGAGCGATGGTTGCCGCGAGCCTTCGGGCGAGCGACCCCGCTCATCCGCCGTGGTTCCAACGTGACGATCACTTTGGAAGAGCGTGTCGAAGGAAAGAATCGGACCGCCAAGAAAGAACCAGAGAATAAGACTGCAGTGAAAGAAAAAGAAGGAGTGGTACAGGAAGCAGAAGTGGTCTCTGGTGAAACGGAAGCGAAGGA
The DNA here is from genome assembly GCA_043785755.1 of Candidatus Moraniibacteriota bacterium. Lineage (GTDB taxonomy): Bacteria > Patescibacteriota > Minisyncoccia > Moranbacterales > UBA1568 > UBA1568. The sequence continues at coordinate 23,200 of JAYVWV010000029.1, read as the reverse complement.
GGGCAAAGAAGCGCCCAAAACCGCCAAGCCGGAATTCAAGAAAGATCTCCTCCGGGGTGTCCGGTCGAGTGGGAGCAAGATGGTCAAGAAGATGTTTCAGCGCAAATCCTCATAATCGAAGCCAAAAAGTATGGGCAATAAAGTCAACCCAACAGTCATCCGCCTCGGTATCACGACCAACTGGCAATCGCGCTGGTTTGGGACGAAAAAAAATTACCGGGAGCAGCTGCGTAAGGACGTTGAGATCCGTCAGTTGATCGTGAAAAAATGGAAGGCTGCCGCGATCGCCTCGGTGATTATCGAGCGTTCGGCCAATGCTATCCGTCTCATTATTCATACTTCGCGTCCGGGAGTGCTTATCGGTCGGGGCGGGACAGGTATCGAAGACGTGAGCCGGGCCATCAGAAAGCGTTTTTTCCCTGGTAAGAAAGTGGAATTGAAAGTGGAAGTTCAGGAAGTGAAGAACGCTGAGACCAATGCTATGCTGGTCGGCCAGCAGGTGGCTGAGCAGCTTGAGAAGCGTATGCCGTTCCGGCGCGTCCTTAAGGGCATGCTCGATCAGGTGGAGGGCAATAAGGATGTCCATGGCGTGAAGATTGAAATCGCCGGCCGTTTGGGCGGCGCTGAAATGTCACGGCGTGAGTGGTTGTCCCGAGGCAAAATTCCTCTGCACACCCTGCGCGCTGATATCGATTTCGCCCGGACCGAAGCTCGGACGACGTACGGTGTGATTGGTGTCAAGACCTGGATTTATAAAGGAGAGAAGTTTACCGCCGCTGAATAAACGCCTATGTTGCTCATGCCAAGAAAAGTTAAACACCGCAAGGTCCAGCGTGGCGGTTGGTCGGGAAAACCGGCTACCTCTGGGACGACGGTCAGCTTTGGGGGCTTCGGATTGAAGGCTCTCGAGGAAGGACTGGTCACTGCCCGCCAGATCGAAGCGGCCAGGCGCGCCATGACTCGTTCCATCGAACGTGGTGGCAAGGTGTGGATTCGTATTTTTCCAGACAAACCAATGACCAAGAAGGGTGAGCAGACGCCAATGGGTAAGGGAAAAGGAAGCGTTGATCATTTCGTAGCTAAGATCCGTGCCGGTAAGATGCTCTTCGAGCTCGCTGGTATTCCCAAGAAGGCAGCAGAAGAAGCGATGCGTTTGGCCTCGCACAAGCTCGCCATTAAAACCAAGTTTGTCGTCAAAGAATAAGACCAATTTTTGAAACAGGGAACTGAGTATGAAAGCAAGAGAGTGGCGAGAAAAATCTGAAGGCGAGCGCGAGAAGTCTCTCGTCGAGCTCTCTGACAAGCTGCGCAAGTTGCGCTTTGACCTGTCGACCCGTGAGGCCAAGAACACCGGTGATTATGCCAAGATAAAGAAGGATCTCGCCCGTCTCCTGACCCTCAAGGCTGAAGCGACCATGGAAGTGAACGAGTCGGGGTCGCAGGCTAAATAGTTTTATCTCTACGATATTATGAAGACGGAACAGGAGACAACAGTAAAAGTGAACAAGGCCCCGACCCTCAAGGGAACGGTGGTGAGCAATACCATGCAGAAGACGTTGGTGGTCAAGGTAGATACCTTGAAGACCCATCCCAAGTATGGCAAGCAGTACCGCTCGTCCAAGAAATACAAAGTTCACGTCGAAGAGAGCGCCACGCACGCGATTGGCAGTACGATCCTCTTTCAGGAGTGTCGCCCCATGAGTCGTGACAAGCGTCACCAAATCGTCAAGTAGATTTTTCTAAAAGTGCCCCTATGATCCAGGCAGAAACAGTCCTAAAAGTTGCCGACAACTCCGGTGCCAAAATCATCAAGTGCTTCAAGGTGCTCGGTGGAACGCGCCGCCGTTATGCCAGCCTGGGAGATATCGTGGTCGCTTCGGTCAAGCAGGCCGAACCACGCGGTATCGTCAAGAAGGGCGAAAAAGTAAAAGCCGTTATCGTTCGTCAGTGTAAGGAATATCGACGCAAGGATAATTCCTACATCCGCTTCGACGAGAACGCCGCTGTTATCCTCGACACCAACCTGATTGATCCCAAGGGCACGCGTATTTTTGGCCCGGTGGCCAGAGAGTTGCGTGAAAAAGGGTTTTCCAAGATCGTCTCACTCGCACCAGAAGTTTTGTAAAGAATACTATGAAGATCAAGAAAGGCGACAAGGTAGCCATCATGGCCGGCAAGGACCGCGGAAAGCAGGGTGAGATTTTGCGTGTGTTGCCAGAAAGTGAAAAGGTGATCGTCAAAGGTATCAACATGATGAAGCGCCACGTCAAGGCGAAGCGCGAGGGCGAAAAAGGGGAGCGTATCGAAATGGAGGTTCCTCTCCATGTTTCCAACGTCATGTTGGTCTGTCCACACACTGGCAAGCCCACCCGGATTGGTTACAAGATTGAGGGCGGCGAAAAGATTCGAATCAGTAAGCGTTCCGGCAAAGCTCTCTAGTACTACACACTCTATGAAAACTCCATCAGTGAAAAAATTGTATAGCGAGAAATCCATTCCGGCCCTCAAGAAGGAACTGGGGATCAAGAACGTCATGGCTTTGCCGCGCATCGCTAAGGTAGTGGTGAACGTCGGGATTGGCAAGATCTTGAAGGACCAGAAGCGGGTTGATGAGGTGGTGGCATCGCTTGAGCGCATCACCGGTCAGAAAGTGCTTCTGACGAAGGCGCGTAAGGCCATTGCTGGTTTCAAGATTCGCGAGGATCTGGAGATCGGAGCCCGAGTGACACTGCACGGACAGCGCATGTGGGATTTCCTTGACCGCCTGTTTATGATCGCCTTACCACGCGTCCGTGATTTTCAGGGTATTCGTACCAAGGCCGTTGATCACAGTGGTAACCTCAACCTCGGTATCAAGGATCACACCATTTTTTCTGAAATCGTTCCTGAGAAAGTACAGCACGTCTTCAGTTTCCAGGTGAATGTGGTAACGACCTCGAAGAATGAGGCTGAAGGTCGGGTGCTGTTCCGTAGCCTCGGGCTACCTTTCGAGCAGAGTGATTCTAACGATAAATAACGTACTATGGCCAAGACATCGACTCAAGCGCGAGCACTCAAGACACCGAAGTTTTCTACCCGTATCGTCAGGCGGTGTTGGAGGTGCGGTCGGAAGCGCGGATACTTGCGCCGTTACGATATCTGCCGGATTTGTTTCCGTGAACTCGCCTCGACAGGTGAGATTCCGGGAGTGAAGAAGTCTTCCTGGTAGTCTCAAGCGCTCTACTCTCTACACTAAGTAAGAAACTATGTTGGATCCAATCGCAGACATGTTGACGAGAATCAGGAATGCCCAGGCCGTTGGCTTGGCGCAGGTGACTTTGCCTCCCTCAAAACTCAAACACATGATTGCTCAGATCTTGGAACGCGAAGGCTTTGTCGCTCGAGTGGGCAAGGAAATGGAAGATGAAAAAGAAGTCTTGCGCATCTGGCTCAAGTATACGACTGTCTCTGCTACCAAGAAGGCTCCCGCTATTCAAGAAATTACCCGTGTGTCCAAGCAGGGCTGCCGTGTCTATATCAAGAGCCACGATGTGCGCAAGGTCAAGAATGGGTATGGTATCTCTATCATCTCAACCTCTCAGGGTGTGATGACGGGACGCGAAGCTCATGCCAAGGGCTTAGGGGGAGAGTATTTGTGCAAAGTCTGGTAGTCGTTTAGAGAAATATTCTTATGAGTAGAATTGGAAAAAAACCAGTTGCCATCCCTGCCGGTGTCGAGATCACACTCGATAAGCAGGTGATCACCGTCAAGGGTCCTAAGGGCACTCTGTCTTTCGAACACCGTCGCGAGGTCAAAGTGGCTCTCGAGGAGGGTTCAGCGCAGGTGGCTAAAGTCGGGACGACCAAACGGGCGCAGGCTCTCTGGGGGACAACCGCCAAAGCCATCAGCAACATGGTGGTCGGCGTGACCCAAGGATTTGAGAAAGCACTCGAACTGAATGGTGTCGGTTACCGTATGAATTTGCAGGGGAGGAAGCTGGGCCTGGCCTTGGGCTTCTCACACCCAGTGGAGATGCTGTTGCCGGAAGGGATCACCGCCACGGTGGAAGGGAATGTTCTCAAAGTTTCTGGCATGGATAAACAACAGGTCGGTGAGTTCACAGCTGTCGTTCGCAAATTGAAACCGGTTGAGCCATACAAGGGCAAAGGGTTCCGCTATGTCGGTGAAATTGTCCGGCGTAAGGAAGGCAAGAAAGCGGCTGCCTAAATCCATCTATAAGACGAATCGTATGTTGAAGCGCGTAGAGAAAAAAGTGAAGAGGGAAGAACGCAAGCGCCGTGTCCGGGCGAAGATTTCCGGTACTGCTCTGTGTCCTCGTATTTCTGTTTTCCGGAGTCTGAAGAGTCTTTCTGCTCAGGCTATCGACGATCAGACTAAGAAGACGCTCGCTCATGCGAAGCTGGCCGATCTCGGGAAGAATCCTAAGAATACGGTTGCCAGCGCGCAGGCTGTGGGCAGTCTCCTGGCTGAGCAACTCGGGAAACTGAAGATTGGCAAAGCGGTCTTTGACCGGGCAGGGTATCGTTACCATGGCAAGGTCAAGGCGGTAGCAGAGGCGCTCCGCGAAGGTGGTATCCATATCTAGTAACAACGGGTGATTCGTATCTCAATAACGACTATGGCAAAGCCAGGGAAAAAAATGGGAGGCAGACGTGAGAAGCCGGAGTACGACCAGAAACTCCTCAATTTGGCGCGCGTAACCCGCGTGGTTAAAGGTGGTCGTCGGTTCCGTTTTCGAGCGACACTGGTCATCGGGAACCGCCGCGGTAAAGTGGGCGTGGGTGTGGCCAAAGGATCAGACGTGTCCGATGCTATCAAGAAGGCTTACAATGACGCCAAGAAAAACATGATTACTGTCGAACTTTCTAATGGGACCTTGCCGCACGATGTCTTGGCCAAGCTCGGGAGTGCCCGGGTCTTGCTCAAGCCGGCTTCTGAAGGGCGAGGGATTATCGCCGGGGGAGCGGTTCGTTCCGTGGTGGATCTTCTGGGGATGAAGGATGTCGTCTCGAAGTCACTCGGTGCATCCAATCCGTTGAACGTGGCCCGTGTCACGATCAAGGCTTTGCAAATGCTGAAAGCCCCACGGGTACCGAAGGCACCAAAAACAGAAGTGGTATCAGGAGTAACAGATGCAGGCGCCTAGTCGTTTTTAAGAGGATACTTTTATGCAGATTCATGAATTGAAACTTGCCCCGCGGAAAGCCCGCAAGCGCATCGGCCGAGGCGGAAAGACTGGAACAACCTCTGGTCGTGGCTCTAATGGCCAGAAGTCGCGTACCGGTTCTTCAGTTGACCCACTCTTTGAAGGTGGTCGTTCGACGCTGCTGGAGCGCATGAAGAAAGTCCGCGGATTCAAATCAATCCATCCTAAGAAACATACCGTTACGTTGGCAACTTTGGAACGCTCTTTCGCTGATGGCGAGACGGTGACAGTCGCTCTTCTCATCGAGAAGCGGATCGTGACCAAGAAGGCACTGCTCGAAGGTGTCAAGGTTGTGGCCACCGGAACACTGACGAAGAAACTGACCTTAGGGGTTGATGTCCCGGCCTCAGAAACAGCCAAGAAGGCCTTCACAGCCTAGACGTTTTCGCCTCTTGGGTGCCCCGAACGCTTTAAAGCGTTTTCGCGATGCGCTATACTGAAGAGGTGTCATCGCAAGGAACAAACATGAACGAAACCTTTTTCAATATTTTTCGAGTACGGGATCTTCGGAACAAGATCCTGTTTGTGCTCGCGCTCTTAGTGGTCTATCGTTTGATCGCCAACATCCCTCTGCCTGGGGTGGACGTTGTGGCATTGAAACGGCTTTTTGAGCAGAACGCTTTCTTGGGTTTGCTCAATATTTTTTCTGGTGGCGGTTTGTCTAACATCTCCATCGTGCTTTTGGGTGTCGCTCCGTATATTACGGCTTCGATCATTATGCAGCTGTTGACGACGTTGGTACCGACCCTGGAACGTTTGTACAAGGAGGAAGGTGAACAGGGGCGGCAGAAGTTCAATATGTGGACACGTTGGTTGACCGTGCCATTGGCGGCACTGCAGTCTTTTAGTATGCTGTCGCTTCTGCGTTCCCAAAATATCCTTGGTGAAATTACGCCGCTCACGATGATCATTATCATCACGAGTGCTACCGCTGGCACGATCTTTCTCATGTGGCTCGGCGAATTGATCACGGAGAAGGGTTTAGGGAATGGCGTCTCGATGATCATCTTCGCTGGTATCGTGTCCAGTCTCCCGACCTCCTTTTCGCGCTTCATCTCGACCTGGGATCCATCGCAGATTTTCACCTATCTCATTTTCTTTGCTTTGGCAGCCGTGACGGTAGCTGGTGTCATCTTTATTAATGAGGGTCAGCGCACCGTACCGGTAGCCTATGCCAAGCGGGTGCGCGGTGCTCAGGTCTATGGGGGTTCAGCGACGCATCTCCCGCTTAAGGTCAATCAGGCCGGCGTCATCCCAATCATTTTCGCCGTTTCAATCATCCTCATCCCGACCATGATGGCGAATTTCCTGGCTCAGAGCGCTAATATCAAGGTTGCGAGTATCGCGGTCAGCGTCAGCGCCTTCCTGCAGGACAAGTGGGTGTACGGTGGTTCATACTTCATACTGGTCGTCCTCTTTACCTACTTCTATACGGCCGTCGTTTTCGATCCGGTCAAGATTTCGGAGAACCTGCAGAAACAAGGGGGTTACATCCCGGGTATCCGGCCTGGTGCCACTACGGCTGAGTATCTTTATCACATTATTAACCGGATTACCTTGGCTGGGTCGCTTTTCCTGGGTGCCATTGCAGTACTGCCGTTCATTGTCCAGGGGGTGACAGGTATCCAGGCTTTTTCACTGGGGGGTGTCAGTATTCTCATCGTTGTGTCGGTGGTGTTGGAAACGGTCAAGCACATCCAGAGTCAGCTGACGATGCGGAGCTACGAGTCCTTCTAGCTTGGGAAAGCACAATTTTCAAAGCACAAAAACCAAACAAAACACAACTTCTAAAAAATATGATGCCAAACATACAAAGGTCGGAATTGTGTTTTGTTTGTAATTTGTGCTCTGGACTTTGAGCTTTAACTCCACGAAGATGCCTTTGAAAGACACCTACATATTGCTCGGATCGGCTGGCTCTGGGAAGAGTACGCAGGCTGAGCTTTTGAAGAGTTCGCTCCACCTTGTCCACATCGATATTGGTTCTGAATTGCGAGCTGTCGCCTCTCAGGATACCGAATTGGGACGGCGGGTCAACGATATTATCAATGTCCACCATGAGTTCGTTCCGGACGATGTGGTGTTTGCGGTGCTTTCTGATGCTATTCATTCTGTGCCGGAAACGGTCGGGCTGCTCATCGATGGTATCCCACGGCGGGAAAGTCAGATTGCGTATGTCCTCGGTGTGCTCAAAGAGACCGGGCGGATGTTGAACAAGGTGATCTTCATCGACGTACCGGCAGAAATTTCTGTGGAGCGTATTTCCAAACGCTATGCCTGTCAGTCATGCAAGCGCACCTACATTCTGGGAAAGAATCTCATCGATAGTGATAAACCATGCCGTTACTGCGGGGGTCAGATTTCTCAGCGCGCCGATGATACCGAGGCGGGTGTCCGTAAACGCCATCAGATCTTCCATGAGGAAACATTGCCGGTAGTGAAATATTTTGAGGCGACCGGGCAGCTGCTCACGGTTGATGGTAATCAGGAAACCTACAAGGTATTTAAGTTTATTCTCGAGCACGTCCGTCCCGACTGAGGGAAGATTTTCTTTGGCACATTTTTAGTATGTCTCAGCAGTGGGTTAAAACAGCCGATGAAATCAAGCGTCTCCGAGAGTCTGGGAGGCGTTTGGCTTCGGTATTGGCTACCGTTATGGCAGCGGTAGAGCCGGGGATGATGACGTTGGAGATCGACACCTTAGCGGAGCGCCTCATTCGGAAAGAGGGAGGGCTGCCTATTTTCAAAGGTTACAATTCGGGAGGAGGGCGACCGTTTCCGGCCTCGCTCTGTGTTTCGCTCAATGACGAAGTCGTACATGGTATCCCGCGGGCCAAGCGTGTCATCAAAGAAGGCGATTTACTGAAACTCGATATCGGGATGCGTTTTGAGGGCATGGTGTCCGATATGGCGCGGACGATGGCTGTCGGTACCATCTCTCCTGAAGCGAAACATCTCATGGATGCGACCGAAGAAAGTCTGCGACTCGGTATCGACGAGCTACGGCCAGGGGTACCGATTTCCCGCTATGCTCGGGCCGTCCAGAACTTTGTCGAGGCGAGTGGCTTTTCTGTGGTGCGTGACTTGGTGGGGCATGGTGTCGGTCACGAACTGCACGAGGATCCGCAGGTGCCGAACTTTGTCTCACGTCATATGCATGATTTCATCCTGGAGAAGGGGATGACTTTGGCCCTCGAACCGATGATCAATGCCGGGACCTTCGCAGTGCGCATTGCGCCTGATGATTGGACATTTGTTACTACCGACGGGCGACTCTCAGCTCATTTTGAGGATACAGTGGTGATAACGGAGAACGGAGCGGAAGTTTTGACGAAAATGCCGTCTTAAAAATCTCACGGAGTGAAGAAAGATTTTTTCAAGTGATACTTTTTTCTTTGTCCGGCTCCCGACGGCCAGCCTCGCCGAGTCTAGGCGGGTAACATTTTTGATGAGTGAGCCGGTAACAGTCGAGCGTGACGGATGGTTTCGCGGACAGCTTCCTGTTCGGCTCGCCTCGCTGAAGCTCCGGCGAAGCGGGCAGAACGAGTCAAAAATGTTCGGCGGGAGTAAAGGGGAAGAAAAAAGTTATCCTTGGGAAAAATCTTTCCCTGCCTATTCTATAAAATCAATGGACACAACATATAGTAATTTTCTCGGTCTCGATTGGGGAGCCGCCAAAGTGGGGGTGGCTTTGGCGCATGCGGAAATTCGAACGGCGCTGGCCTATAGTGTTATAAAGAATGATGCTTCCTTGGTAGAGCATATCGGATCTTTGATAGAAAAAGAGGAAATAGGAATGATCGTCATTGGTGTCCATAAAAGCGCTACCTTTGCTGGCGAGCATGAGGGGGAAAAGCTGGGAAAGCTTTTGCAGGAAAAATTTGCTGTCGAGGTCGTCTATCAAGACGAGATGTTTACTTCAAAAATGGCTCAGCAGAACCTGATTGCCCAAGGCGCAAAAAACGTTTCTGCTCACGATGACGCCGAGGCGGCCAGCATCCTGCTCCAGTCGTGGCTGGACCGTGCCGCACGCGAGCGGTGATGAATAACAGATATTCACCTGATTTTACCGGCACTCGCTCGGAAGCGAAAACTTGTTTTCGTTTCACTCGCTTCGTTTGGTAATAAGAAATCTTGGCTCTGTAGAGGGAAGGTTAGTGGTTAACCATTGACTTTTTCTCTTTTCAGGTGTATAATATATAGTTCGTTAAAAACATACGTTTTTTGGTGCTTTGCCAGAGCGAAGAGATTTTTGGAACTTAGAGGTCGAACCTCTAAGTAACTTGAAGGGAGAGATTTCTTCGCTCTGGCAAACTCGCGTCGTGAGAGCTATGAGCAAGCATATGGTACCGTTCACATGAACATCGCCATTTTCAAAAGGACACGGTCATGAAAGACTCCGTTCTCACTCTCTCCGTCGGTCAAGCGCTTGAAGTGCAAGATGCGCTTCGTCGGCAAGGGCTTCCATTGTCTTTCCTCAAGGAGGTCACGAGCGGGAACTGGTTCTCGCAACTGAACGAGGTGATGGCAGGGCGTGCTGAGATCATTCGGCTCCTGATTCCTGCGCCTACCATTCCTGATACTTTCCGCGTCGACTACTCTCTCATGGGCACATATCCGGATTGTATAGAGGGACGGAAGCACACGGAATTTGATCGTGCGGACACGGTCGAATACTGTCTCGACCAGGTGAAACTCTGGTTGCTCCACACACAAGAGAACGGCGGCGTGATCGGCGGCAAGGCACTGTACGAGTACATCAAGAACAGCGGAATCCTCTCGACCTGCCTGGCGCTCCGTGACTTGGAAGAAATCCAGAAGCTCGGCATCGAGGTCTTCCGCAAGTACTTCGGTGGCCAAGCAATCTTCGCCTGGAAGGACGTGGTGCAGTTCCGCAGTGGCAACCGCCAAGTTCCATGTCTCTTCGCGTTCGAAGGCGAGGTGGTGATGGACTGGCGTTCGCTCGACGACGACTGGAACGACAGCGATCCTGCGGCGCGCTTCGTGGTGCTGGCTCCCTAGCTAGCGCCTGAAGCAACGGGCTTCGAGTCGAGAGCCCTAAACTCTCACTCCACCATCCAACCCTTGGAAACTGCCATGCAGTGACCAAGGGTTTTTTCTTTCCTAGCCTTGGTTTTCATTTTTGTGGTACAATACAAGCGTGATTCGGAAGGTTTCGTTTACCCGTCATTTTTTTCTATGGAAGTTCCCTATCTTTCAGTCATTATCCCGGCCTATAAGGAGGGGGAGCGTATTGGGCGCAATCTTTTGGAGATCGATAAGTATCTGAAGGAAAAAAACTACACGTATGAGATCATCGTCGTGGAGGATGGTAGTCCTGACAATACGGCTGAAGTCGCCCGCAATTACGCTCTGCAAATTCCCCACTTGCGGGTGGTAGATAATGATGTCAATCGTGGTAAGGGCTTCGTGATCCGTCAGGGGCTCCTTGAGGCTCAAGGGAAGTACTGTGTTTTTCTTGATGCGGATGGTTCGACATCGATTACTCATTTGGATACGTTTTTGCCCCTGTTAGAACAAGGCTATGATGTCGTCATCGGTTCGCGCAAAGTGGACGGATCCTTCATCCAGGTCCATCAGCCTAAGTATCGCGAGGTGTTGGGAGAGAGCGGTAATTGGCTCATCCGCATCGTCTTAGGCCTGTGGAGTTACCCGGATACCCAGTGTGGGTTCAAGATGCTTACCGGAGAGTCAGCTCATGAAATCGCTTCGCGTATGGTCGTTGATCGTTGGGGATTCGATTTTGAACTAATCATTCTAGCTCTCAAACTCGGCTTTAAGGTGAAACAGATGCCGGTGCGCTGGATGAACGAAGAGGGCTCGACGGTGAAACTGACCGGCCCGAACGGTTATACCCAGGTGATTATTGATCTTTTCAAGACCAAGTGGCGCCTCCTCACCGGTGCCTACCGTATCGGCGCCTATACGAAGCATGCCAAAGGGTAAGTCGAGACGGAGGATACTGAGCACGAAGAAAAATCAAAGCCAAAAGAAAATAAATGACCGAACAGCACGTCGAAAAAACCAAGGAATCTTCCCAGCTCTCGGAACTGCGTCAAGATCTTGTCACGGGTGACTGGGTAGTGATTGCGACTGGCCGGGCCAAGCGCCCGGATGCTTTCATTCAGGCGGAGCGTCTTTTGGCGCGCGAGGAAGCCGACCCTTTTCTCGATCCTGATGCGAGCGGCCAGGAGAAGGATGTCCTCATTTATCGTCAGGCTTCTGGCGATTGGAGCTTGCGTGTTTTCCCGAACAGGTACCCAGCCTTTTCTCGAGGCCAAGCGGTCAAGGAGCTTTCTGAAGGTCCTTATTTTGCTATGAATGGCGTCGGCTATCACGAGGTAGTTGTTACTCGCGATGCCAAACGCTCGCTCGCCATGCTCGAGACGTGGCAGGTGGCCGAAGTCATCGACGCCTATCAGGAACGGTATCTGGCGCTCATGAACAAGAAGAGTGTCAATTACATTCAGATTATTCATAATCACGGCAAGGAAGCGGGCGCTTCACTCTCTCATCCACATTCGCAGCTCATGGCTATTCCGGTCGTTTCTCCTTACGTCGAGTTGGAACTTGATGGTGCAGAGGACTACTATCAACAGAATAAGACGCCGGTGTACGGCATTATAGCCGGATATGAGAGCAGTCACCGCAAGCGTGTGGTCTTTGAGAACGACCACTTTATTGCTTTCTGCCCATTTGCCTCGCGGGGGGCCTTCGAAATAATGATTCTTGGTAAGCGTCCCAACCCTTATTTTGAACGGATCACCGATGAGGAGAAATTCGCCTGTGCCGAAGCACTCCAGAAGGCACTCCAGGCGCTCTATCATGGGCTCCATGACCCGGCCTACAACTTCTATATCCACGCTGCGCCCTGTGATGGTCGGGAGTATCCTCATTACCAGTGGCACATCGAGATTCTCCCACATACATCTACTTGGGGAGGGTTAGAATTGGCGACGGGTATCGAGGCCTCGACCATCCAACCGGAAGTGGCGGCAGAGTTTCTCCGTTCGGCTTTATCCGCTCTCTAGAATATTCCGTTATGCGCCCCTTTACCGTCGTTGGGAATCTCAAGATGAATATGCTTTCGCGTGAGGAGGCGCTCCAGTATATCGCGGTGCTCGAACGGGAGATCAAGGGGCGGCAGTATCAATTTGTGCAGGCGATTCTCTGTCCACCTTTTCTTTACTTGCATGATTTCTTGACGTTGCCTCAGGGTGTTATCTCTGGGGCTCAGGACGTCTTTTGGGAGAAGAGCGGGGCCTATACGGGAGAGATTTCGCCTCTCATGCTGAGGAATGCTGGGGTCACGGCAGTGATTATTGGCCACAGCGAGCGGCGAGCGCTCCAGGGAGAAACGGATGAAATCGTCAAGATGAAAGTATCTGGTGCTCTTAAGCAGCTGTTGGTCCCTATCGTGTGCATCGGAGAAACCATCGAGGAGCGGCGGGTGGGCGAAACGGCAGCGGTCCTCGAGCGCCAGACGCGCAGTGTTTTCTCCGGACTTTCTAAACTGCAGGCTGAAAAAGTGATGATCGCTTATGAACCGCGCTGGGCTATCGGTACCGACGAGCTGCCAACATCTCAAGAGATACTGCAGGTCCGGGTGCTCCTTCGTAAGATTTTGACGGAATTGTTTGATGGCGAGACAGCGGAGCGGATTACAACGCTCTATGGCGGGTCGGTGAAGAGCTCATTTCTCCCAGCGGTGACATGGGAGGCCGGTATGCATGGTGTCTTGGTTGGCCGTGAAAGTCTTTTTCCCTACGAGATCGTCAAGATGATGGATATCTTGGAGGGACAAGCCCTCGCTTTCCAAGAGGTGCGTCAGAATAATAAGAAACAAAAATAGTATGTTCGTAAACGTCAAAGAACTTCTGGAAAAAGCGCGGGCGGGTGGCTATGCTGTCGGGGCGTTCAATACGGTGAATCTCGAAACGACGCGGGCGATTATCGAGGCGGCTGTGGAGCTCTCTTCCCCGGTGATTGTGCAGATGACAGAAAAGACTTTCGATTATGCTGGCGGGCGAGCTATTTTCCAGTTAACCAAAAACATCGCCGAGTTTTATGCGGCTGATATTCCGATTGGCATCCACCTTGATCATGGGAAGAGTTTTGAAGTGGTGGAGCGGGCTATGGAAATCGGCTTCACTTCGGTCATGTATGACGGCTCGCGCAAGGACTACGTGGATAATCTCATGATGACCAAAAAAATCGTTAAGATTGCCCATGACCGTGGAGTGGTGGTGCAGGCGGAGCTCGGGAACGTCCCCTATATTGGTGAGATGCAGATGGAAGACGTGGCTTGGGAGAAATATATGACTGATCCAGAGCAAGCTGTCGAGTTCGTTTCGGAAACGGGCATTGATACACTGGCTGTGGCCATCGGCAATGCTCATGGTTTTTTCCGTGAGCGTAGCGAACCTGACTATGATCGGCTGTCGCGTATCGCCGAGTTCGTAGAACTGCCGCTGGTGCTTCATGGTGCCTCTGATTGGCAAAATGGAAACGTGACTGAGGTCATCAAGCGCGGCATTAGTTGCTTCAATGTCGATACAGCTCTCCGTCTCTCATTTATTGGCGCCCTCCGGGGAGCATTACGGGCCGAAGAAGAGACCGATCTCCGCAAAGTAATGGGGAAAGCGAAGGACTCGACGAAGGAAACAGTGAAGGCGAAAATGTTGGCCTTTGGGAGTGCTCACAAAGCTTAATCATTTTTCTGAAATTACTTTTATGGAGAAGAAACGCATTGCCATCAACGGATTTGGACGCATCGGCCGGGCGGCCTTTAAGATTGCTTTGGGCCAGCCCGATGTCGAAGTGGTGGCCATCAATGATCTGACGGAAGCGCCTATTCTGGCACATTTGCTCAAGTATGACACGGCCTATGGCCACTATCGAGAGACCGTCGAAGTAGCCGAAGGGAAACTTATCGTGAAAGGGAAGGAGTTCCCCGTGTATGCCGAACCAGATCCGTTGAAGCTTCCCTGGAAAAAATTGGCGGTAGATGTGGTCCTGGAATGCACGGGCCGTTTTACGGACAAGGCCAAGGCATCACAGCATTTGGAGGCGGGCGCCAAGAAAGTGATTCTTTCTGCGCCAGCCAAAGATGAGGACGGGGCAGTGCCGACCTTTCTCTTCGGTGTAAACGAAGATCGTTATGCGGGCGAAACGATTATTTCCAATGCTTCGTGTACGACCAACTCTCTGGCGCCGGTGGCTAAGATTATTCATGACAAGTTTGGTATCGCCAAGGCGCTCATGACGACTATTCATTCCTACACGGCCGATCAGAATCTTCAGGACGGTCCACACCGTGATCTGCGGCGGGCCCGCGCGGCAGGGCAGAATATCGTCCCCACGACGACCGGGGCGGCCATAGCGGTCACGCAGGTCATCCCAGAACTGAAGGGACTCTTTGACGGACTCTCCATGCGCGTTCCGACCATTGTCGTCTCACTCACAGATTTCACGTTCGTCCTGAAAAAGAAAACAGACGTGGCCGAATTAAATGCCGTGCTCATGACGGCCAGCAAGGAGGCTCGCTACCGCAAAGTGCTGGCTGTGACCGAGGAGCCATTGGTCTCATCTGACTTCATTGGCAATCCATTCTCGAGTATTGTCGATCTTTCGTTGACCAAAGTGATTGATGGTGACCTGGTGAAGATCATCGCCTGGTACGACAATGAGTGGGGCTATTCACAGCGCTTGATTGAACTGGCGCAGCTGGTATAAATCACGAAAGGGGTACACGTATGACAAAAAAAACTGACTCCCAGGGGCGACTCCAGGAAATTACTGACAAGCTTGGCGATCTCTCTGATGATGAAGTGCTCCACCTTTTGGCTGAGCGCAAGCAGCTCGAGGAATTGAAACACCAGTATGAGCGGATCCAGGCAGAGTTGGGTCAGGCGCAGGAAGAGCGTACTCATATCGAGAAGGAGCTGGCTCGCTTGAATACACTTATCTCTCCGGATAAGCCTGATGATGAACTCATCCACCTTGTTGAGGAACGCAGGGTCCTGGAGGGGAAGCTGGAAACAGCACTGGCTGAGGTCGCTCGTCTTGAGGCAACGCCAGATGTGGCGCCGGTAGCGAAAACGCCTCAGGAGGAAGTAGCTCCTGCTGCCCCGGCAGTATCCGAAGAACCAGTGAGGGAAAGAGAAATTACCCCGGTGCAACCGGAAGTCGTATTGGTAGCAGAGCCGGAGCCGGTAAAATTAGCAGAAGAGGTTCCTCAACCAGAAAAATCTCATCAAGCCCCCGTTGATGATTCTTTCGGGAGGGAAGCGATTAAAGCGAACTCACTGGAAGGGGATAGCGATTTGGCGCGGGCGCTTGATCGTATCAAGAACGACCCGGAATCAATCGGGCGAATTCTCGAAGACCTGCCACCGGCGATGAGGCGCAACAAGCAGTTTATGTTGGCGGTGGCTGAAGTCGACTCGGCCTATGCCATGCACTATGCCGATAAAGACACTTTAAAAAAGGATGCGGACTTCAATCTGAAGGTGGTCAAGTTCCACAACGAACGTCGCTCAGGGAGTGTCTTGACGGAAATGCTTCCAGAGGCGCGGACGGCTCAGATAGTGGCGGTCGCTATTAAGTTTGATTACCGCAATGTCCGTTTTCTGCAACCGCAGATGGAAGGGTACGATGAAATACTCGAGAGCGCCAAGAAGGGGACTTTGGAAAAGGTGAAAGAATTGAAAAACAGCGTGGATATAGAGTTCCTCGTCCCCAAGATCTTGCAGAAGGATTCGGCCTTTATGAAGCAGGTAGCGGCGCTGGCGCCTTCCGAATAGTTTCGCGGATTGATTCGCTGAACAGTGGTTATGTACGACATCCTTATTAGAAATGGTACCGTCATCGACGGTAGTGGCCGGCCGATGTACCGTTCCGACGTCGCTGTCAGCGATGACCGGATTGTTGCTTTGGGCGATCTTACTTCGGCGCGGGGCGAAA
This sequence comes from Candidatus Moraniibacteriota bacterium, assembly GCA_043785755.1. Lineage (GTDB taxonomy): Bacteria > Patescibacteriota > Minisyncoccia > Moranbacterales > UBA1568 > UBA1568. Next base: position 7,007 of record JAYVWV010000029.1, on the reverse strand, counting down.
CAGAGATTGATGCCACCGGGAAGTACGTGGTGCCTGGTTTTGTCGATGTGAACAATCATTCCGATACCTACTGGCAGCTTCTGGCCGACCCAGCCCTCGAGAGTATGCTCCGCCAGGGGGTGACTACTATTGTTGGTGGTAATTCCGGTTCTTCTCTCGCTCCGTTTGCCGATCAGAGTGTCATCCGTTCGATTCAGAAGTGGACTGATGTTGAGAGAATTAATTTCAACTGGCTCTCGATGGCGGAGTTCTTGGGCGAGGTGGAGAGGCGTCGGCCGGGCATTAATTTCGCCACACTTGTCGGACACGGGACGCTCCGGCGTGGGGCGATGAAGGATGAGACACGCACCATCACACCGGATGAGATTGCTCTCATGCAGCGCATGCTCAAAGGCGCTCTTAAAGAGGGGGCTATCGGCCTTTCGACCGGACTCAAATATACTCACGCGCGTGGCGCCGGCGTGCGGGAGCTGATTGCTTTGACCAAGACGGCTGTGGCTCAGGGAGGTGTCTATGCTACTTACGTTCGTGATGAGGAAGAAAACTTGGTGAAAGCAGTCGAGGAGGCGTTGGTCGTCGCGCGGGAGGCTGTGGCACCAATTCATATCTCGCATTTGAAAGCGGTTGGTGAGAAGAACTGGCATCTGATGGATGAAGTGTTCAACCTGATTGAGACGGCGGCTCTGAACGATATCGCTGTGACATTTGATGTTTACCCCTATACCTCGACGGGCTCAGTCCTGTATACACTGTTGCCAGAATGGGTGACTCAGAATGGGCGGCAGATGATGATCAACCAACTGAAGGATCACCAAACGTATCTTTCGGTGCTCCGTGACATGCAGCGCGACACCGTCGATTATTCCCAAGTGCTCATCTCTATGTCATCGGTCTCCAAGATGCTTTCCCGACGGAGGATTTCCGACATCGCCACACTCCAGGGGAAGTCTCCCCAGGAGGTGGTACTCGACCTTCTCTTGGCGAGCGACGGGCGAGCCATTGTTTCGATGGAAGTACTCTCAGAAAGGAATGTCCTGAAAGCGATTCAACATCCATTTTCCATCATCTCGAGCAATGGCGTCGGCTATGACTTGGCTCATCGAACGACCGGCGATCTGGTGCATCCACGCAATTTCGGTACGTTTCCCAAGGTGTTTGCCGAATATGTCCGTAAACAGAAAGCACTTTCCTGGGAAGAGGCGGTGCACAAGATGAGCGGGAAGCCAGCCCTTAAATTTCAGTTGGAAAAACGTGGACTCTTGGAAAAGGGGTATTTCGCTGACGTGGTTATCTTCGATCCGGAAACGATCGAGGATCGCTCGACCATGGAGGATCCCTATCAGTACCCGGTCGGTATTTCTCATGTTATTTTAAATGGCCGCATCGTTCTCGATGGGAAAACCACCGAGATTAAACGCTGTGGCCGGGTCTTGCGCCAGAAAAAGAGTCTTTTTTCTTGGTAGAATAGGCATGCGTGAAAGCTTTAGGGCCTCGTGACAGAAGGGGTCTTCTATGAGAGGATGGGGTGGCTTTAATACCATCTGACCATTTTTTTATGATTCCAGAATCTTTGTTCAAGAATAAGCGAATTACTATTTTCGGCCTGGGCCTCAATATGGGCGGGCTGGGGACGATACTGTACGCGGCCAAGCATGGGGCTCGAGAAATTATCGTGACCGATATCAAGAGTAAAGACGAGCTTTCCCCGTCGCTTCAGAAACTCGCGGCGTATAAGAATATCACCTATGTCTTAGGGCAGCACCGTCCGGAAGATTTCACACGGGTAGACTTGGTGATTAAAAACCCGGGTATTCCCTGGACCAATGAGTACATCAAGCTGGCGCTTCAACATAACGTGCCGGTTGAAATGGACTCGAGCCTCTTTTTCTCTCTGTGCCCAGCCCCGATTATCGGGGTGACGGGGAGTAAGGGGAAAACGACCACAGCCTCACTGATTGCTCATATCTTGGAGCGAGCCGGGAAAAAGGTTGTTCGGATCGGGATTAGTCAGGTTGGTGTTTTGGGGGAATTGGATAAGGTGACAGCGGAGAGCGTGGTGGTATTTGAACTTTCCTCTTGGCGTTTGTCGGCACTGGGGAGGAAGCGACAGAGTCCGCATATTGCCGTATTGACCAATATCTATCCTGATCATCTGGATTACTACAAGACCATGGCGGCCTACATGGCTGATAAGAAAAACATTTTCGCGTTTCAGAAAAAAAATGATGTGACGGTCGCTAATTTCGACAACGCCTTGGTGCGGGAGATGGTCCAGGATGCTCCGGGGAATCTCCTGTTTGCTTCTACAACGGAGGAGATGGACGGGACTGGTGCTTGGCTCTGTGATGAAACGTTGTTTGTCAGTGAACAAGGGAAGAAAAGTGTTCTCCTGCCATTGTCAGAAGTACCGCTCACCGGGGAACATAATATCGCCAACATCCTTTTGGCTTCGCTTGCGACACTGGCTTTTGGACTGACACTGAAAGAGGTGCGGGCGGGGATCAAGAGCTTCTCCGGCGTAGCCCATCGTCTCGAAAAAATCGCGGAAAAAAATCGCGTCACCTATTATAACGATACGACCGCTACTATTCCCGATGCCGCCATTGTTGCTCTGCGTTCTTTCACGGTGCTGGTCGTTCTGATCGCTGGCGGGAGTGACAAACGTCTCGATTTCGCAGCGTTGGCCAAGGAGATGTGCGCTCGGGCCAAGGAGGTGGTGCTCCTCCCTGGTGCTGGGACAGAAAAGTTGTTGCACGTTTTGAAGAAATTACCGATAGCGGAAGGACGAACGTTTCCTGTGGTGGAGAGTATGGACGAGGCCGTGACACTGGCGACACAGAAGGCCGCAGCCGGCGATATAGTGCTCCTATCGCCGGGGGCGGCCAGTTTTGGATTATTCAAAAATGAATTTGATCGGGGCGAACAGTTTCGCAAGGCAGTGGAGGCGCTCTGAGGTTGTATCCCTTTTCATTGGTGGCTTCGTCGAAAATATTCCTTTTGCGACCCACTCGTTCGCCCAGCCGCGAACTCGCTCTTTGAAGATCGCGCGATTCCGTCACCGACGGAAACCATGCTCGCGCGACTTCCAACGAAGCAGTTCTCTTGCAGTCATCTCACATCGAGAGGACGTCCGGCTCGCAAGAATTCTCTCAGGCGACTTTGTAGCCGAAAGCATGGTCTTTCCGCTGCGGAAAGTTTCGGCGTATAACGTCAGTCAAAGTCACGCTGGGGTTTTGACGGCCTGAGAGAGTTGCTTGCAAGACGGACTGTGGTTATTCTTTCGACCTTGACAGCATTTTCTTGGTCATGTAATATACCCCCATAGGGTATATTTTTTATAGAACGAGTATGGCTGTAACCAAGAAGACATCGCCGGTCCTCTCACGTATTGCCCGTATCGAGGGGCAGCTGAAGGGGGTACGGCGCATGGTGGAGGAAAAGAAAGACTGTCTCTCAGTGATCACTCAGATCACAGCCATTCGGGAAGCGGTGGCCATGCTTGGTGTGGAGCTTCTGAAGGATGACATCGCTTGTAAGTGGGATGGCAAGAAAAAAATCGACGAGGCCTATCTCAAGAGTCTGTTTAAGATGCAATAATTTTTTTAGCAGTCAGTCTATGAATAATCCTTTCGAAAGTGCCAAAGAGCAGCTGCGAGCCGTCCAAAAGATCGTGAAGTTTGATGAGAATATCATTGCTCAACTCATGAACCCTAAGCGGGTCATTGAGGTATCTCTGCCTATCAAGATGGATAACGGACGAGTGGAAGTCTTTACGGGCTATCGGTCGCAGTTTAATGATACCCGCGGGCCGTTCAAGGGTGGCATTCGCTTCCATCCCGGCGTGACCTTAGATGAGGTGAAGGCGCTCTCGGCCTGGATGACCTGGAAGACAGCCGTGGTAGATATTCCATTGGGTGGCGGGAAGGGTGGAGTGATTGTTGATCCTAAAAAACTTTCTGAGGGAGAACTCGAGCGCTTGTCACGAGCCTACGCCCGGGCGTTTGCTCCTTTTATCGGTGCCACGGTTGATGTGCCGGCCCCTGATGTTTCGACTGATCCGCGCATTATGGGTTGGATGCTCGATGAATACGAAGCAGTGGTAGGACGAAAGGAACCAGGTGTTATCACTGGCAAACCGCTTTCGATTGGTGGCTCTAAGGTGCGTGGCTATGCGACGGCCCAGGGAGCGTTTCATGTCATTGAAAAAGCGGTCAAACACCTCGGCTTGCCGGCCGGATCTACGGTGGCCATCCAGGGCTTTGGAAATGGCGGAGGTTTTTTGGCAAAGATATTGGAAGCGGCTGGCTATGTCATCGTCGCGATAGCGGATTCCAAATCGACTGTGTATCGAAGTGCTGGTCTCGACGTTGCTGCGATAGAAGAACACAAGCGCACGACCGGGACCCTGAAGAAGAGCCCTGATTGTGAGGAACTCGCAAGCGATGCAATCTTGTCGGTACCGGTTGATATTTTAGTGCCTGCCGCTTTGGAGAACGCCATCCACGCAGGGAATATGAAAGACATAAAAGCAAAACTGATCGTGGAGGTCGCTAATGGCCCGGTGACACCAGAAGCGGAAGCGTATCTTTTTTCGCAGGGGACGGTGATCGTGCCTGATATTTTGGCCAATGCCGGCGGAGTAACCGTCAGTTATTTCGAGCAGGTACAGAATGCTATGAACTATGCCTGGGAGGAAAAGGATCTTCTCGAGAAACTGCGTGTTATTATGGATACAGCCTTCGATGCGGTGTGGCAAGAAAAGGAAACGTACAATACCACGATGCGTATGGGGGCTTATGCCCTGGCTATCAAGCGGGTGGCTCAGGCGATGAAGGACCGTGGTCAGTTGTAAAAACAGCGCGTAATTTCAAGTGTTAATCAAAGAAGTATATGTACGACTGTATCATTGTCGGTGGCGGACCGGGCGGCGTGGCGGCCGGTGTCTATGTGGCCCGTAAGCAGATGAAAACGCTTTTTCTCACGGAAAGTTTCAGTAGTCAATCGACCGTTTCGGCCAGTATCGAGAATTGGATTGGCACGGTCACGATCTCTGGCTTCGAGTTTGGTCAGTCGCTTGAGGCACATCTGCGAGCGCAGGAGGGCATCGAGATCAAGACCGGCACTCGGGCTGCCAAGATTTCGGAACGCAGCGAGAGTGGCTATGTCGTTGAGACGGAAGCAGGAGAACGCTACGAATCCAAAACGGTGATCATCGCTTCTGGTGGGCATCATCGTCATCTCGATGTGCCGGGGGAGGAACAGTTTAATGGCAAGGGCGTCGTCTATTGCTCGACCTGTGACGCGCCATTTTTTCGCAACAAAAAAGTCGCGGTCGTCGGAAGTGGCAATGCTGGATTGGAAGCCGTGGAAGATCTTTTGCCCTATGCCAGTGAAGTCTTGCTCATCGTTCGCTCCCAATCTCTCAAGGGGGATCCGGTGACGCAGGAGAAGGTGTTGGCCTCACCGAAAGTCCAGGTGCTTTTCCAAGAACTGACCCAGGAGATTCTCGGAGATACCAAAGTGACGGGTATCCGTCTCAAACACGCTGAGACTGGTGCGGAGCAGACGATTGCAGTTGATGGCGTCTTTGTCGAGATTGGCATGGTGCCCAATACCGATTTCGTGAAAGATCTCGTCGAGTTAAACGAGCGAGGCGAGATCAAGATCGATGCCCGTACCGGGGCGACGTCCCGGTCTGGCATTTTTGCCACTGGCGATGCTACCGATGTACTCTACAAGCAAAACAATATCTCGGCCGGCTACGGTGTGGTGGCCGCTCTCTCCGCTTATGACTTTGTCCGCAAAGGGAAATAAGCGAGCCTGTAGCCCGCCAGCTGGCGGAGTAGTTTGTAGTTTATAGAAGAGGCTTTCATAAGCCTCTTCTATAGTTTCAGCTGGACAAAACCAAGAAAAAGGTGTATAATACACTTTTCGTTAAAAACAGGCGTTTTTTGGTGTTTTGCCACAGCGAAGAGGTCCTTCATATTACTTAGAGGCGAGACCTCTCAGTAATAATTTAGAGAGATTTCCTCGCTCTGGCAAACTCACTATCCTAGTGAAAGGCTCGAGCGTGAGGAACAGACCATGAACACTCATGGAACAGGCCGCTCTGTACCGCCCGCGAAGCAACTCGCCTCGTTCATCGTTTCGGTCGTGACCAAGATCGTGACACGGTTCTCTCTCGTCTCTCGCGCGCGGCTAGCTGGTGAGGCCAGGGCACTCTTGCGGAGCAAGAGCAGAGGTCAAATCGACGAACGGATCAATCAGATCAGCACTCCTCTTTTTGTGGTGGTGACCGACCAGTACGCTGCTCAGCGCACGTATTGGGAAGGTATATACTACGATCTTGATGTGGATTTGAGTGCTGTGCCGGTGCCACTCAAGCCGGCTGAAGGCGAGTGGCGACTCTTGTTCATTCCGCAGGGCTTCACCATTCATCGTGCCATCTTTGCGTACCAGATGGTGGTGTCTGCCCACAACCCCGCGTGGACAGTGTCGCAGTACACGGGTAATCTGGATGTGGCGGTCATTCAGAACACCCGGACGACGAGAGAGACTTACGCCGCTTGGGTGAGGGACGAGCAGGAATCCGACCAAGAATTTTGTGGGCAGACGACTTGTCAAGCCGACCCCGATCAACTGCTGGGCATCACGCTTCTCGAGCGACTAATCCATGGGATGGTGCACTTCGACGAAACGAAGCGCCATCTGGATGAAAAGGGGATCACTTTGTGTACGGGTTCGCGCATTGTGAAGGGCTCCGTGCCGTGCGTGCGCTGGCTTTCGGCCAATCATCAGGTGTACGTGTATTGGTGCTTCTCCGACAGTTCCTTTTCCGACGGCGGTGTCCGTCGAGCAGTGGCGCTACCGCAGGTGGCGCAGGTAGCTTAGCCTCGACTCTTGGTTCTTTTTCCCTTCTTCCCATGTGTGTATGCACACATGGGTCTTTTTTTATCTGCACCCTCTTAAAAATCGACTTCATTAAAAATTTGTAAGGCTAAAAACTT
>JAYVWV010000028.1:0-22199 GCA_043785755.1 Candidatus Moraniibacteriota bacterium | reverse complement strand
GACAATGGTCACCTCGCCATACTGCAGGTATTCTGAAATACTGCGACTCATATTGAGCACTAGCGGCCCACTCAAACCAAAGTGCGTGAAGAGAATCTGTCCCCGCCTCGGCGGGCAAGCCTTACGACCATTCTGAAAGACGGTTATTTTCGCTTCTGAAAAACTGAGACCCGATAAAGTGTGCACCCAGGACTCACGGATGCGAAGCGGCACCAGGGCTGGTCGTGGCGCGATAATGGTGTGACCAATCTTTTTGAGAAAACGAAAGCCATCCCCGGTCGATCCAGTTTCGGGGCGCGATTTGCCGCCCGTAGCCAAGATGTAGGATGCTGCCTGAAGCAATGTACCATCTTTCAAACGCACTCCGCTCAAACGGCCTGTAGAGACCTCCAGGCCGTCCACCTCCATCCCCGTCAGAACAGTGACCTGACCATCGTTCATAGAGCGGACCAGAGCATCCCAAACGGACTGAGAACTATCACTCACCGGAAAGACGCGCTTCTCTGCTTCAATCTTGGTCGGCATACCGTGCGCCTGAAAAAAATCGAGGGTATCCTGGACCCCAAATTGAGCCAGTGGTGAAAAGAGAAACTTGGCGGCCGCCCCAAACTTGGCCACGAAAATATGTTCATCAAATTCAGCGTTGGTCACATTGGAACGCCCACCACCGGTGATGAGGAGCTTGGTCCCCAAAGCAGCGTTTTTTTCGAGGAGCGCCACTTTGGCTCCACAGGCAGCAGCGCGCCCAGCAGCCATCATGCCCGCTGCTCCCCCGCCGATGACTAGCACGTCGTAGTCCATACTATATCCTCATTTATAAAAAGTAATTATCCCCCATACCAACCAAAAAGTCAAGCTGACCATTTCCAACAAATTACGTTATACTAGAGAAAACATATGCTTAAATATATTTTGTGCTAAAAAAATTTCTCAAGGATATTAATTCTCGGATGATTTACCGGGTCCAGGCGGCGCACGTATTGCGGTCGATTGCTCTCTCCTTCGTCAGTGTCTACGTGCCGGCCTTCCTCCTCACTCACGGATACTCTTTGCGCGAAACCATTTTCTTCTATGTCATCCTACATGGCGTAGGGCTGCTCTCCGTATTTGTCCTGATCGTACCACTACTCAGACGATTCGGCATGGTCCGGACACTGCGCCTCCACTACCCCCTCCAGGTATTTTTCCTCGTACTCCTGTTTTTGGGAAACGGAAATTCACTTTCTGTTTGGCTCGCGGCGGCAATCGGCGGTATCGCCAATATGATCTATTGGGTACCACTTAACATTCTCTTCATACGTTATACCGACCGTGATGCAATCGCCAAAGATTTCTCACTTTTTTTCGCGCTCCCATCCATCTTCGGAATTTTCGGACCACTACTTGGGGCACTACTGGTCGTAACGGTCGGGTATGCGGGAAATTTCACGATTGCTTTTTTCGGCCTCTTACTTTCTGCTCTTCCGCTCCGAGCGCTCGAAAATGATGAGCACGTAGACCTCCGCCTTTCCCAAGCCATCCCTCACCTCAGGCGGCGCAAGCTCCTCTTCTTCCTTGAAGGTTTCGATAATATCATCGAGGAATCGGAGTGGTTCTGGGGCATACTCGTCTTCCTGCTTATCGGATCACTGGCCACCCCGGGCATCGTCGGTGCCCTCGAATCGCTCGGTAGCGCTGCTTTCATGATTTTAGTGGGCCGCTACATCAATGATAAAAAAGGGACATTGCTCATTCAGTTCGTCAGCATCATTCTTCTGATTCTCGTTTGGGCCGCTCGCTTCTTTATCGCCACACCCCTACCAGCCTACCTCGTCACCATCGCTTCTTCCTTTGTCATGACGCTCTTCCTCATATCGTATTTTTCCATCATCTATCGCAAAGTGAAGGGAGATCAAGATGCCGAATTCATCATCCTTCGAGAAATCCCGACCGTTCTCGGACGCATGATAGTCTTCGCTGTCGCAATACTTACTATCTCCGATATCCAAAAATTTTTCTATCTCCCCATCATTGCCATGATCGTGCTCCTCACAACGATGCAGCTCGCGAAAAGGAGCCTCCTTCTGCGCACACCCGCTGAGTAGATCTCTTTCAAAAAAATACCGCACTCCAATCAATGAGGTAAAGCCGCGCACCAACACCTTCCCGAAGGAGCGAAAAAACGCTATACTGAGGGGAATAATTAGACAATACCCTATGACCATCAACCAGTATTCCCTCGTGCTCTCAGTACTCATCCTTGTCCTCGGTACCGCCACCCTGCTCTCTATCGCGAGCTACCTCATCTCTCCACTCACCCGCCAGTGGCTCGGGCGCATCGCCTACACGACGTGGCTCAAACTGATCGGTCTGTTTTCTACCATCGCCACCCTCGGTGCTCTGACCTACCAGTTTCATTACCTGACACCTGTCTGCCTCGACTGCTGGTGGCAACGCATTTTCATGTTCCCTATCGAGATTATCGTCATCATCTCGCTCTTCACAAAAAACAAACTCAATCATCTTCTCACTGGCGTGATGGCCACTCTCGGCATCTTCTTCTCCATCGACCACTACTCGGAACACTTCGAAAACTACGTTTTGGGAAACCCGAGTCTCGTGCCCTGCTCTCCTATTCCCGGCGAACCGCTGTGCGGTGTCGCTCCGACTGTCACCTTCGGCTTCATCACCATCCCCTTTCTCGCCCTCGTCACCTTTGCTACCATCATCTGGCTCTCGTATCTGGCCCACCGGAAATCAGTGACTGAGGGTAACCGCTTCTAAATTATGCTGACTTTTAGTGAACGCGTCGTCAAAATCGCCCTCTCCATCCCGAAAGGACGAGTGACCACTTACGGACGCATCGCTCGAGCCGCGGGCGCCGGGCCACTGGCAGCCCAAAGTATCACCAATATCCTCGGCAAGGCCTGGGACGCTGGGGGAAAAAATATTCCCTTCCATCGGATCGTCTATGCCGATGGTCACATCTGGGTCGATGCCCGCCATCGGGCAGAGCGGCTAAAACGTTACCGACAAGAGGGCATTCTCCTTGATGCAAAAGACCGAATCTGTAATTTCCGCACCGTTCTCTTCGAACTCACCTGAACTTCCTATGAAAACTATCATCTTCGATCTCGATGGCACACTGGTCGATATCGAGCCCCTTTTTCTTCAGATCTTCAACCGTTTGGCACCAGAATTTGGCTACGCTCCGATTCTCCCTGCCGAGGTGGCTACCCTCAAAAAATTAAGTCTACCAAAATTCGCCTTGCAGCGTCTCTGGTTTTGCTTCTGGAAAATCCCTCGCCTCCTCCGCCGGGGCCGCGAAGAATATCATACGCTCATCTCTGAAGTAGCCCTCTTCCCAGGCATCGAAGAACTCCTCCGGACGCTTCACCAAAAGGGCTATCGCCTCGGCATCGTTTCTTCCAGTCGAGAAGATACCATCCGCGCCCTCGCCACCAAACATACCCTGCCGGTTGATTTCATCTATCGCAGTGGTCTCTTCAATAAGGCAAGAATACTCGAGAAGGTTATCAACCAAGAAAGACTCGCTCTCACTGACAGTGTCTACATAGGCGACGAGGTGCGTGATGTCGCAGCCTGTCAAAAAATCGGCCTCACGATTATCGCCGTTACCTGGGGGCTCAACAGTAAGGGGGCGCTCCGGAAAACCGGAGCAACCACCGTCGATACCCGCGAAGCATTGGCCGCCCAGCTCCTCGCATAAAAAAAACCCCGAGCAAGGCTCAGGGTGTTTTTTTATCTGTAGAAGATTAGAGGTCGTTCCCCGTGTACGAGAGATTGAAACTCTTGTTGATAAGTGGGAAGTCTGGCACCATGTCCTGGCCGATGACATAGGGGAAAAGTGTCCAGTTGAGAAACGAGGGGTCGCGTACCTTGACCCGAGTGATAACGCCCGCAGCATCAGTCATAACGAAGTACACGATATCACCACGCCACCCTTCCACCACCGCGACTGCATGGCGATTGGCAGGGAGCGGTGTCAATGGAACAAACAGCGCCCCACCCTCATGCATGAGAAGGGCCAGCACCTGATTGAGCAAACGGAAGGACTGAACCACTTCGCGCGTCCGCACCCGGAAACGAGCATAGACGTCGCCACTCGTTTCGGTCATGATGCCGAACTGCACCATATCATAGCCAGCATACGGATAATCAGCTCGCGCATCCATCCCCATCCCACAGGCACGAGCCGCGATCCCGACTGCCCCCAAGTCTTTGGCAACCGTCGCGTCGAGCCGCCCAGTCCCCTTGAGACGATTCAGGACCGAGTCAGTTTCTTTCACGATCTCAATCACCTCGAGAAAATCATTTTCCAAAAGTTCGAGGTCCGCGTGCAATTCCTTTTGCAACGACTCATCAATATCGCGCGTTACCCCACCGAACGTCAGCACACTCCGGAGGAAGCGGCTCCCCGTCAGGCGCTCGTTCCAACGCAAAATCCGTTCGCGCAGACGAGATCCCTGGCTGCCACCAAAACTGAAACCCGTATCAAGCAAGATGAAGGCCACGTCGTTACAGTGATTGGCCAGACGCTCCAATTCTGCATAGACGACACGGAGAAGTTTGGCACGCGCTGGCACCGTGACAGCGGCCAAATTTTCCACTGCCTGAGCGAAGGCCAGAGCATGATGGAAAGAACTATCACCGGAAACACGCTCGGCAAGCTGTAGTTTTTTTTCAAGAGAAAGCTCCTCGAACAGTTTTTCTACCCCTTTGTGCACGTAGCCCAGGCGAGCCTCCAAACGGAGGATTTCTTCTCCCAAAACACTGAAACGAAAATGCCCCGGTTCGATGATGCCGGCGTGCACCGGTCCGACCGGAATCTCATACACCCCTTCACCCTGATAACGCTGAAAGATCGGCGCTACCTTCTCGACTGGAGCAGCCACGACCGTGTTCCAGGCGAAATCCTTGCGTAGCGGGTAGGTATCGAGAGGATAATTCTCCTGGTGGAGGATAATCCGTGCTGCCTGCGGGTGACCAGCTGGTGTCAGTCCAAAAAACGTCTTGATCTCCTGCTCATACGTGGAAAACTCATAGTCAAGTACCGTGAGCGACGGAAACGTCAGTACCACTGGATCTACGACGACATACGGTATCAAAAAGATATTCTCCTTGGGGACACCAAAAACATAGTGGATACGAAAGTGGCCGTGCTCCGTCCGCTCATCGCTGGCCGCTACCGTTTTGAGCGGAAGCTTATGATCGTGCTTGAGCGTCTTCACCACCTGCTCCAGATCCGCCTGCATCACGGCAAAAGGGTACGTGTTGCCCTCGCGAGTAGTGACATATTCAGTCAGGCCGTAACGGGCGAGTGGATTGTGAGAATTTTCAGACATAAGAGACAGGAAAGCTAAAGATTGATAGAAACACTACGGACGGCCAGCTCCATGAGCGTCGAAAGATTCTCTGGAATATACCAGCTGAGGCCCAGAAGCAAAACAACTAGAAAGAGCAGTGGCGCTATCGTCAGGGCATTCGATTCACCGCGCACGATTCCTTCTGGAACATGACCAAACAACATGGCCAGTAAATGCTTGAAGAAGCCGAAGAAAACAACCAAGAGAGAAACCAACACGACGGCCACCACGAAAGGATACTTTTCCATGCCTGACGACAGGATAAGAAACTCCGTCAGAAAGATACCAAAAGGTGGAAAGCCGAGCAGAGCAAAGAAAGCGACAAACAAGAGCGGGGCCGTCAATGGGAGCGTCTTCCACATCCCTGTGACATGACACATCTTGGTCGAGCTGTACTTGAGAAAAACGTTGCCCGCAGCAAAGAAAATAAGGGCCTTACCCAGGGCGTGATAGAGCATATGGAGCAGGGCCGCAAAAGCCCCTACACCACCAAACCCGAAACCCAGCGCGAGCAATCCAGCGTGTTCAATACTCGAATAAGCGAGGAGACGTTTGTAATTTTTCTGAACAAAAATAAGGAGAGCAGCAAAAACAATCGACAATACCCCAAAAGAAATGAGGAGTGTCGAGACGAAACCGGTGCCAAGAACACCATCCGTCACACCCTTGAAACGCAGGATGGCAAAGAAGGCGACGTTCAAAAGAACGCTCGACAAAAGAGCCGCCACTGGTGTCGGTGCTTTGGCATAGGTATCAGGTTTCCAGGTATGCAGTGGCACCAGACCCGCCTTCGTACCATATCCTACGAGAACAAAAATGAAAGCGATCTTGACGATGAGTGGTGGCATCGAGGAAGCACCCTCGCGTAGCATCTGCCACGTCAGCGCCCCTTCCCTCGTTTCGGGCAAAGCCAGAAAGAGCAGCGTCCCCAAAAGACTCAGGAGCAATCCCAGGGAATTAATAACCAGATACTTCCAAGCCGCCTCCGTAGCGGTAGGCTTGTTGTAAAAACTAATCAGAAAGGCGGTCGAAAGCGTCGTCGCTTCGATCGCAATCCACATCACCACCGGACTAATCGTCGCCACGGCGAGATACATGGCGAAGGAAAAGAGTCTGAGAAGCAGGAAGTATTGACGCACCCGGCGTGGCCCGATAATCTCCTTCGCGACCTCCGCCCGTAGATACCCCACTGAGTAAAGACTCGCGGAAAATCCGACCAGGGCAATAATGAGGGCGAAGAAAGCCCCTAATGGGTCAAGAGAAAACAGAGCCGATGCTTGAAGTGTGCCATGCGCCACGACCGTGGGGATGAGCGCCAGGATAAAAGCCAACTCTACAACGGTAGACAGCACGGCCGTCTTTTCAATCAGACGGATATGTTTGGCCTGCAGAAGCGCGATAAAGCAGGCGGAGAGGAGCGGCAAAGCAATGAGGTAAGTGAGCATCATAGAATTAATCTTCAGTGAGATGTTTCATCTCAGTAACGTTAAGCGATCCGAACTGTTTATAAATGAGAGCGATGAAGACTTGGGCGATGACCATCCAAATAACGATATCGAAGATAATACCCATCTCGAGCGCCACCGACTGCCGTATCCCAACAAACGAAGCCAGGAGGAGAATGCCGTTCTCAAGCGACAGAATACCGAGCATCTGTGAGAAGGCTCCCCGTCGATTGATCAGCAAGAAGATGGACGTGAGAATAATCGCCAGATTGATTGGGAACAGTCCAAGCGCCTCCGGTGCCAGCATTTGAAGTGGCAGGAAAACTCGGGAATAAGAGAACAGGACCAAAAGCGTCAGCGCGATGAGAGTATGTGGAAGAGAGAGATAGCTCGTCACCGCAAAACGAGTGCCATAACGGCGGACCAGTCGTGAGAAAAAGAGTGGTGCCAACACCCCTTTGATCAGGAGGGTCAGAAAAGCCACGAGGAGTAGTCCGCGATCGTTTTCAGCTATGCCCGCCTCGAACAAAAACAAGGCGACCACGAAAGACTGGACAGCGTAGAGCCGAATCAGGCTGCGATTGGTCTTGACGATATGAAAAGCGATAGCCGTCAGGAAGGCAACCAGATCCAGGAGGAAAAACAATTGTGGAGAATTTTCGAACATACGAACGATCTCAGAAAGTAATGGTAACCAGAAGCGCGATGACAGAAAGCACGAAAGAAGTCAGGAGGAGATCCGGCACGCGGAAAATACGAAATTTTGCCATGGTCGATTCAATGAACGCGATGGCCGCCAGCAGGCACAGGGCTTTCACGGCGAACCAGAAGGCTGCTGCCAGAAGGGCTCCCGGCACAATATCGGTGGCTACCCCCCAAGGAAAGAAAACATTGGCACCAAGAGCCACAAAGATGACGAGCTTACTGTAGCTAGCCCACTCCATCAGTGCCAAGCGCTTCCCAGAGTATTCAAGGATTATAGCCTCATGAATCATGGTCAGTTCCAGATGCGTCGCAGGATTGTCGACGGGAAAACGACCGTTCTCGGCTAGAAGAGCGATGAAGAACGCGAGAAAAGCGATGAACAATGGGACGAAAGCCTGAAACGGGAGCGTTTGAAGATGAGCGACCATAGTCATGACGTTGCCCGATTGAGCAATGATGGACGCGACCAAAAGTGAGAAGAAAAGACCTCCTTCAGCCAAGGCTGCCATCGTCATTTCACGACTGGAACCAAAACCACCGAAGCCGCTCCCAGCGTCCATACCAGAGAGCGCCAGAAAAAATGTGGCCAGAGCAAAAAGATAAATAATCGTAATAAAGTCACCACTCGGGAGGAAGGAAAGCGAGAATGGCCAGCCTTCTGAAAGCACGGGGGCAGTAGTCGTCAGGACCGGAACACTCGCCCCGATCACAATCACGACGGCAAAAATGAGATAAGGAGCAAAACGAAAGATCCAGGATGTCTCGCGAGAAATTACCTCATCTTTTCGAAACAACTTGGACAGATCACGATACGGTTGAAGAACACTCGCACCGATACGATTCTGGAGATGCGCCTTCATCTTGCGAATGATCCCAACAGCCAAAGGCGCCAGAGCAGGGATGATCAGCAGTTGCGCGAGAAAAAAAAGAAAAGTCATAGGGAAAGATTAGGAACGTAAAGTCCACACGAGGAGCACGATCAGCGTCACAAAAATATACAGGATATAGATATTAACGTTACCACTGTGGATGCGCCGCACCCGAGAAGCAAAGAAAAGAAGCAAGGCCTGCAAAGGATAGTAGAGAGCCTGCCGATAGGGATCACCAATCGCTGTTTTCACTTCCTGGCTCTTGATGAAATAACGCATCTTCTCATCATGGTATTCCACCTCTGTCTGTTTGGTGGGGCGGAGGATGCCGCGGAAAATCGTCACCAGAGAACGAGAAAAACTGGTCGCTGTAATCTCAGTCCGCCCCGTAAGCGGGGTGCCACAGTCCCAGGTAGCGCCATACACGATACGGCGCGAACGAGTCACCCAGATGACTGCCCCACTCGCCACAACAAAGACGGCAAGGAGAGCTGGCGCCACCACATTCAGTGGCAAGACATTGGCGAACTGATCGCGGGCAATGATGAATTCCATGAAGGGAAATTGGAGCGTCGTAGCATCAAAGAGGCCAATACTGGCAATCACGCCAACGAGAGAAGCAATGACGACCGTCGAAAAAATTCCCAAGACCAGGGTGAGGGTAGCCAATATGCCCATCGAGAACAACATACTCATGCCCCCCTCGTGCAGTGCCGCTCCTGTATTCTGACGTGGTCGAGCCAAAAACGTCGTACCAAAGGCCTTGGCGAAACAGGCGGCGGCTAGGCCACCAGTGAAGACTAGGGAACCGATAGCAAAGATGAAGACGCTCTTCACGGCGATGCTCGCAGAACTGATACCAACAAACAGAGCCTGAAAAGTCAGCCACTCACTCGCAAAACCATTGAAGGGGGGAAAGGCCGAGATGGCCAGGGAGCCGATCAAGAAAAAGAATGCTGTGTATGGCAAGAAACGAATCAAGCCTCCGTAAGCCTCCATATTGCGCGTCCCGGTCGCTGTCACCACGGACCCCGCACCAAGGAACAAGAGTGCTTTGAAAATAGCGTGGTTCATCGTGTGATAGAGGGCTGCCGCCAGAGCGAAGAGAGCGAAGGTCTGAAGACCGAGAGCAAAAAAAGTAATCCCCGCCCCCACACCAAGAAGGATGATGCCGATATTCTCGATACTGTGGTATGCCAGAAGGCGCTTGATATCATGTTCCGAGAGGGCGTAGAGAACGCCCAAGAGCGATGAAATACTCCCCAAGACCAAAAAAACCAGCCCCCATTCGAGCGGCGCTCCAGGAAAAAAATCAAAGAAAAAACGAATGAACATAAGGATAGCCGTCTTGATCATGACGCCCGAAAGCAAGGCCGACACATGCGTCGGAGCGGCCGAATGCGCGCCAGGCAACCAGATGTGGAGAGGGATAATCCCAGCCTTGAGGCCAAAGCCAACCAAAACACAGAAAAATATGAAGAACTGGAGCATCGGAGCAATAGTGCCGGTCGCCGCCCGCCAGGTATCAAAATCGAAAGAACCAGTCGCCTTATAAGCAAGGAGAAAGGCCAACATGATGAATAGTGTTCCGATATGTGTCATCAGGAAATAGAGAAACCCCGCCTGAATATTTTCCTTCCGGTCGTGTTCATAAATCACCAAGAAGTATGAGGAGAGCGACATACACTCCCAAACGAAAAGAAAGAAGAGTGCCTGGTTGGCCAGCGTCACCAAGAGGAGGCTCACGATAAAAGCATTGTAGAAGAAACCAAACGTCCCTAAACGATACTTGCCGTAGAAATGTTTCTGATAAGAAAAACCATAGAGTGCTGACGCGGCTGCAATAGTCGCGATGACCGCCAGAAAAAACGCTGCCAAACCATCGAGGCGAAACTGGAAACTAAAAAGTTGAGGTAAAACGCTCGGGAGGGCGAAGACGATACCCTGACCAGAGACCAGTACCTTCACGGCTGTGACTAATGCCAAAAGAGAACCAACGAGTGCAGAACCGTGAGCGAAGTAACCGGCTCGTCGACCCTGATCAGCAAACAAGTGGTCCACAACGAGTGAGCCGATGGCGCCCGTGAGGAAAACGGCAATAATTGCCAGGATACTGACTGGTGAAAGAAAAGGGTCCATAGGTTAGTGGTCGTGAGAAGTCGGCGTCGATTCATCTCTCAAAATAGAAAGCAGTGCCGCCAGCACCACTTTCGGTGAAGGCGGATCACCAGGAATCTTGAAATCAACCGGGATCACATTCTCCACACTGTCATGAATAGCATAGGAACCACGATAGATTCCTCCATCGATAGCCCCATCCCCCACTGCCACCACCAGGCGCGGTTCAGGCATCGCTTCATATGTATGCCGCAAACCTTGGGCCATATTGCGAGAAACCGGCCCGGTCACCAACAGCATATCCGCGTGCCGTGGCGACGCGACGAAATGAATACCGAAACGCTCGACATCATAGTAGACATTGCCGAGCGCGGTCAGTTCCTGTTCTTCGGCGTTATTAGAACCAGCAGCCACCTGCCGAATAGCCAACGACCCCCGAAAAAGTTTCTTGATAGCAGCATGGAGCTTTTCGCCCACCACTGCCGTGTCCAGAGCCAAAAGCTCTTCTTCCGGAATGATCAATTTCGGCGTAGCAGCGATTTTTCGGAGCAGACGATACATAGCGGAAGCGTCAAATCAGCAATTCAGGAGTTTTCTTCAAATAAAAACCAAAATCAAACCTTCAGGAGGAAACATCTCTAGTGTACTCTTTTTTTGTTTTTTGTCCAGTACTTCCCCTCTCTGAGCCATCAGAGAGTGTCCTTGTGAAAGGTGTTCCGGACATAACTCACAATGGCCGGGAGAAATGAAACGACCACGATCAGGATGATAATTGGCAACAAGTAACGATCGACATCAATGACACTCCCGAGGGAATAGCCCAAAAGCACCAGGCCGCAGGTCCACAGAAATGATCCAATGACGTTGTAGAGAAAAAATGTCCGATAGTGCATATTGGCCACACCCGCGACGATAGGCGCGAACGTCCGAACGATGGGCATAAAACGAGCCAAGAGAATGGTCTTGGGGCCGTGCTTATCATAGAACGCCTGAGCCTTCAAAGCATGCGCCTTCTTAAAGATGAGCGAGTCTTTCCGACTGAAGATGTGTGGCCCAACACGGCGGCCGAATTCATAGCCGAAGAGGTTCCCCAAAATGCCAGCAAGGAAAATACCACCAATTAACCCCGGAAGAGAGAAGAGTCCTTGGGCAGAGAGGAAGCCGGCCACGAACAGCAAACTATCGCCAGGAAAGAAAAAACCAAAAAAAAGACCCGTCTCCGCAAAGACGATAGCAAACACCCCAACATACCCAATCGCCTCGATGAGCTTCACGAGGTCGACACCAAAAAAAGTCATAGATTACTGTCAGAGATTTACTTTTCTCTATTATACGACACATCGAGAAAAACAAACATCCTCAGCCAGACGGCGGAGGATGTTTGAAAGTTGCTGCCTCAAATTTATTTCAAGATAGCGGTCGCACCGGCTTCGGTCAATTTCTTGACGATTGTCTCGGCCTCGGCCTTGGCAATCTTCTCCTTGATAACCTTCGGAGCGGCGTCCACCATGTCCTTGGCCTCCTTGAGACCTAAGCCTGTGATTTCACGCACCGCCTTGATGACATTGATCTTCTGCTGACCAGCAGCGGTCAATTCGACATCAAACTCGGTCTTTTCCTCGGCAGCCTCAGCAGCAGCGGCTGGCGCAGCACCCATCATCATCGGGGCAGCGGCTGAAACACCAAACTTGTCCTCGAGCACTTTGACCAATTCGGAAAGATCGAGCACGCTCATCTTTTCAATTTCGGTCACGAGCTTGGCGAACTTCTCCGGCACGACGACTTCTTCCTTCTTTTCTTCCGACATAGCGTTAGAATTATGATTATTTATACTAAATTGATTACGATAGTGTCATACTGAGCGAAGTGAAGGATCTCATTCCCTCCAAACGGGACTCTTCGCTTCGCTCAGAGCGACAAAATATACTAGGCTTGTTTTTCCTCAATCGCCTTCAACACCTGAACCAGGGCACGGATATTACCTCCCAACACGCGGACAAAACTGGCAATCGGCGCCTGGAGCGTCCCAACCAACTGGGCGCGCAGCTCATCCTGGCTTGGCAGCTTAGCCAAAGCTTTGACTTCATCGGCCGAGAGCGTCTTATTCCCAAGGACACCACCTTCAATCGAAAAAGTGACTCCCTTGTTGGCTTTCTGAAAATCGGCGATAGTCTTGGCGGCGGCGACTTCATCACTCGAAAAAGCGACACCAATCTGTCCCTCGAGGTCCCGGGTATTCAACTCAATACCAGCATCCTTCAAGGCGATATTGAGGAGCGTCTTCTTGAGCACCTGCCAGCTTGAACCGCTCTTGCGGAGTTCTCTTCGAATAGTGGTGACGTTCTTGACCGTCACACCTTTGAAGTTGGCGAAAACTAACGCCTTGGAGGCCTTGATCTTCTCGGTGACACTGGCGACGAGCGCTTCTTTCTCTTGTTTCGTCTGCTGCATACCCGGTAGTAGAATTTCGACAATTTACCCTCTAACTTGTCGATTCTCTGAGATTATTTATTACTTACACCCGATTATGAAATTTTTCGAGAAAAAACTTTGGTCAAAATTTCACTACCGGGCATACTCCCTTCTATAACAAAAGTCTGCGGATCACCGCAGACTTGAAGAATCACTATCATACACTCTTGATGCCATCTTTTGTAACATCATCGAGAGTCTGTTTCTTCCTCGTGAGGAGCTTACTCTGCCCTACCAGAGCCTCTCGGCATCGGCGGACTTATGCCTCATGTCTACGGATATTTAGTTGTGCTTCCATCCTACTCCGAAAATCTCACCCTGTCAATCCAAGCGCTAGGCTTTTGGCTCTTCTGGCGCTACCGCTACCACCGGTGTCTCTTCGACGACCGGTGCCACTTCGGGAGCGACCACTGCCTCAACCGCTGGCGCTGCTTCCGCAACTGGAGCCGGAGCGACCACTGCCTCAACCGGTGCTTCAGGGACGACTTCTTTCACAACGGGACGAGGCATCTTCTTGGCAATTTTCTTTCCGTCTGACACACCTTCACGAACGAGCATATTGTGGACAGCATCGGATACCTGAGCGCCCTGACTCACCCAATACATGATACGCTCCTTATTCAAGATAGTGGTCTTCTTATGCGGGTCATAGCTCCCCAAAATCTCCACATGGCGCTTGCCTGGAGCCTTGGTGTGTTCCTGCAAAACCACACGAAAATACGCGCGGTTCTTCTTCCCGGTACGATTGAGACGGATGGCTAACATAACAGATGGATAAGTTTAAGATATACCTGTCCGCCCGAAGCCCTTTCAAGGGCACAGGAGGACACGAAACCCATAGTAGCCCATTTTTCAAACGCTGTCAAACGACTGTCAGACGACAGATCCTGCTTCCTTCGCCGAGAAACTACTCTTTGACTGCTAATTTCCCGCCCTCACTAATCTGATCCAAACGGATCGAGAGGAGCTGTGAAACACCATCGGCCCCCATCGTCACCCCATAGAGTAATCCGGCTTGCGACATAGTCTCGCGGTTATGGGTGATCGCGATGAACTGAGTGTGTGTAGAGAGCTCCTGAAGCATCTTGGAAAAACGGCGTGAGTTGGCCTCGTCGAGGGCTGCCTCCACTTCATCGAGCACGGCAAAGGGCGGCGGATTGTGAGAAATGATAGCAAAGAGCAAAGCGAGCGACGTGAGCGAACGCTCCCCACCAGAAAGCATCGAAAGATTGGTAATCTTCTTGCCAGGCGGGCAGGCCGTGATTTCAATACCAACTTCTTCTGCTACGATTTCGACATCAGCAGAGTCATCATCGCTGGTGGTCTCGCTATCCTCGCCCCCCTCTTCCGCACCCTTGCGTCGCTTGATTTTGATGATATCGATCTCCGCCTTGCCACCACCAAAAATTATTTTGAAGTACGCTGCAAACTTCTTACGTATCTCTTGAAAGGCATCCCGAAAGACTGCATCGATTTTCTGATCCATTTCCTTCACCACCACCCGCAGTGAATCGCTTGCCTGTTTCAGATCAGCTGACTCGCGCGTCAGGAACTGATAGCGCGTCTCTGTTTCCTGATATTCCTCTACTACCAAAGGATCGATAGCGCCAATATGTTCCACTTCGACTTTGAGACGAACAATTTCTCGTTCCAATTTCTCACGCTCGACGACCGTCCCATCATACTTGAGATCATCTGTCTTCATCCCAAGCTCTTCGCACACCAGCGTGACCAAATCCTCCTCGCGTACCTCCACCCGGGCCAAACGGACCTTCACCTCATTCAAAGCATCTTTTAAGGTTGTCAGCTGTCGCTCCTTCTCGCGCCACAAACGCTCTTTGCTAAAAAAAGTCTCGCGAATGGTCCGGCTCGCTACACGGATGGCCTGCAATTCAGCTTCTTTAGCCACCAACGATTGCTGCAATTGTTCCAACTTGCCATTGAGCATTTCCCGCCCTTTGGTATATTCCGCCAAACGCTCGTCACTCGCGCGCTTCTCATCATCCGGCAAGGCAATGATTTTCTTTTCTTTGACACTGCCCTCTCCCGCTTTTTGATCAAGCTCGTGCATCTTCTGTTTGATGACCTGGGCAAACTCGCGGATGTCTTGGAGGTCTTCGAGTTTTTCAACGTTCTCCAGACGCTCGATGAGCTCGGACTGATGAGTACGAATCTCGTCGAGGGCCCGCCGCACATAGTTCAAATCAACCGGAATGACCCGAATCACTTCCTCTGTCTTTTGCTTCTCTTTTTCAATCTCGATTTTGCCTTCCAGGACACTGCGATCACGGAGGAAGGTATTCGCTTCGCCACGAAGAGTCGCCAATTCCGAACCGATCGTATCTTCCTTGCTCTGATCTTCCATGGAAGCCGAAGCAGCGGTCACCTCGCGAGCCAAGGTATTGGTTTCTATTTCAATATCAAAAACCTGCTTCTGTAAAACGTCACGCTCCGTTGCCAATGTTCCGCGCTCTCCCTGGAAGTTCTCCCACAAATATGAGTAGAGGAGCTCCTGTTTGGCACGCAACTTCAGAGCAATGTCCTTCCCCTGTGAGGCTTTTTCTGCCTGACGGCGCAAATTTTTCAGATGTGGTTCAATCTCGGCCGTCAACGCATCAACTCGTACCAGATTTTCCCGGGTACTCTCAAGCTTCCGTAGAGCGCGTTCTTTCTCGATCTGAAACTGTTTCACGCCCGCAGCATCCTCAAAGATCGATCGGCGTTCGAGCGGTGTCGCCGAAAGCACGGCATCTGACATACCCTGGGTGATGACGCAGTAACTGTCCTTGCCGATACCAGCCTTAGCCAAGAGATCAATGATATCAAGCAAACGGACGCGCGCGCCGTTAATAAGGTATTCACTCTCACCACTCCGATAAATTTTTCTCGAAATAGAAACTTCGGCAAATTCGATTGGGATGCGCTTGTCGGAGTTGTCAAAATAGAGCGTCACCGAAGCAGCCCCCAAACGACCCTTTTTATCGGTCCCAGCAAAAATGACATCCTCTGATTTCTTCCCACGAAGATTTTTCGATGACTGTTCGCCGATGGCCCATCGGATAGCATCAGCCACGTTACTCTTCCCAGAACCATTCGGTCCCACGATCGCCGTGATGCCCACGCCTACATTGCTTCGCAAAGTATGGCGGGCAAGCATACCCTCGTCATCGGGCTTGCCCGCCATACTGCCCGCAGGGTTGTGGGCGGGTAGGAAATCAAGGGTCGTTTTATTGGCAAACGACTTGAACCCACTAATTTCGAGCTTCTTTAAATACATGGCGAAGTAATTTCAAAATCCCAATGACAAATTCTAAATAAAAGCCATAAGCACAAACTACCAAAAAGAAACCCTTCTGACATTTGTCATTTTGGCTTTGACATTACTTAGAGTATATCCTATTTCAAGCCAAAAGAAAAAAGGGCTCCCGCCCTCCTTCATAAAACTCACTTAGCCACCATTGCTACCAGCCCTTGACCAAAAGGGCCTGCTTAGCCGCTTCGCGCTGAGCCTCCTGTTTGGAAGAGCCTTCCCCCTCGGCCACCTTTTCCTCACCGATGTACACCCCGGCGATGAAGTGCCGGTCATGATCTGGACCCCATTCCTTGAGTACCCGATAATTCGGTGTGAAGCCTGTTTTTTCTTGGGCCACTTCCTGAAAATGACTCTTGGCATCGGTATGCAGTCCCTGCTCGAACACTTCCGGTAGATGACTCATCACCTGTTTCAAAATAAAATCCTTGGCGGCATCATACCCCTGATCGAGGTAGAGCGCCCCAATGATGGCCTCCATAGCATTGGCCACCAGGTAACTTCGTGCCCGACCAGTGTCCTTGGCCTCACCACGACTCATGAGGAGAAAGTCCTGAATATTCAAATGGCCACCGATTTTGGCCAACATATCACCATTGACCAGAGCGGCACGGAAACTGGTCAGCTCACCTTCTGGATTTTCATAATGATGAAACAGATCCTCCGTCACCACTAATTCCAAAACAGCATCCCCCAAAAATTCCAGCCGTTCATTCTGCGGATACGGATACCCCTTATGCTCATTCAAATAGGAACGATGAGTGAGCGCTTCCTGAAAGAGCGCTTTCTGACGAACCGTGATCCCGAGGTCCGCTTTCAGTTTTTCGATATCAATTTCCTTACTCATACCCGGTAGTGAAATTTCAAGTTCTCCCCTGCTTATTAAAAAAAGCGCCGGAACACGTGCGCTTTTCCCTTATTCGGACTTTTCCTTGGCCCGAGGTTTCTTCGCCACAGTGACCGTCTTGATTTTCTTCTCTGCTTTCACTTCTTCAGCAATTGACTCGATCTCCTCAATAACCTTTGGGTGTTCTTCGTCCTTGTGATGTTTGTGATTATTGGAAACATCGTCTTTCATCGGCTCGCCCATCTCACGATAGATGGTGCCCAAGACGCCGTTCACAAAACGCGGACTAGCATCACTGCCAAAAGTCTTGGCCAGTTCGATCGCTTCGTTGATGGCCACTTTCGGTGGCACCTCATCGTAATTGCCGAACATGAGCTCGTAGATACCCAGACGCAGGACATTACGGTCCACGACCGTCACCTGTTCGAGTGGCCATTCAGGGGCACACTTCTCGATCAACTTGTCGATGGTAGAACGCTCACGCAGCGTCCCTTCCATTAAGTGTTCGGCGAAGATAGTATCCTCGAGACCGGGGGCGAATTCTGTCATGTTGCGTCGCAACACTTCACGGGCACGGTCATCGTGCTTGCCCTGAAAATCCCACTCGAAGAGCGACTGCATTGCTACTGACCTTTGAAGATGCCGGTTTGCCATTTTGATTTTGAAACCTCCTGAAAGAACCCTGCTCCAAACTCACCAAATATTCGCTTGCTCAGGCTTCTTTTTTGGTCGTTTTTTTGGCTTCTTTTTCACCTTTCAGCTTGGGAGCGGTATTGACCATCTCTCGTCCTTTATAAAAACCACAGGTCGGACAGATACGATGCCCCAACACGCGTCCTTTACACTTGGGACATTCCTGAGTGTTGACCAGCTGGACGTCATATTGTTTGCGGGCGCGGTCACGACGATGTCTTGTATGCCGTTGCTTCGGTAGAGCCATAACAGTAGAGAAAATTTACGATGTACCTAATCTAACACGCCTTTTCCCTTTTGGCAAGACGGCCCCCTGAGACAATCCCTGTAAAAAATATCTTCTCTTTTCTTTCCTGATGTTTCCGCCGAACATCTCTGACTCGTTCTGCCCGCTTCGCCGGAGCTTCAGCGAGGCGAGCCGAACAGGGAGCCCCGCCCGAACGTACCGTCCGGTACGGGCGGGTGTCCGCGAGACCATCTGTCACGCTCTCCGCCAGCTGGCGGATGTTACCGACTCACTCATCACAGATGTTACCGTCGGAAACAAGGGAAAGAAAATGAAAGAATATTTTTAAGGAATCCGGACCTACCATACAAAAAACTACCGCTTCTTCGGTTTCAAAACATTGGAAAAGCGCCGGTTGACGTTCTCGGGAATGGAAAGCTGCACCGGTTTGAAAGACATCCGATGAATGGGGGTCGGGCCATATTTACGAAGCGCTGCCATGTGTTCAGCAGTACCATAACCCTTGTGCTTCGCCAAGCCATACTCGGGATACTGTTGGTCGTATGCAACGATCAAACGATCCCGTGTCACCTTGGCGATAATCGAAGCGGCCGCAATGGATTTGACCGTGCTGTCCCCCGCTACCACTGCCTCCTGTCGTACAGAAAAATTCGGAATTTCCTGATTCCCGTCAACCAGTACATAAGCTTGAAAACTACGACCGTCGCTCTCATGCTGAATTGGAATATTTTTCATGAGCTGAGAAATGGCGCTTTTCATAGACAGAAACGTGGCCTGCAAAATATTGATCCGATCGATGGTCTCAGCATTGGCCAGGCCGATCCCCACATGGAAGTGCTCTGCAATCAGATCGTATATTTTTTCCCGTTGCTTTTCCGATAGTTTCTTCGAATCACGAATGAGCGCAAATTCTTTTTCCAGGGCAGCCGGGATCGTGTACGTGGGATCCTTATAGCAGACGGCCGCCGAAACCACCGGCCCACAGAGTGGTCCCCGCCCCACCTCGTCCACGCCTACGACAAAAACTGCCCCTTGGGAAGTGATAGCCCGCTCTTTTTCGAAGGTTGTCTGTTCCATGGCTTCATTATATACTACTGACAGATAACTTCCCTGCAAAACCCAGCGATTCGTCCGGGCTATGAGGGAACCCACCACAATGTCTAAGCTCAAATTACAAATGACAAAAGCCGCTTTCTCTGCGGTTTTTATTATTAAACGAAGTGAGCGAAACGAATATTTACTTTCGTTTCCGAACGCAGTACTAATAAAATCGGGTACAATGCCCGTTATTTTGGAATTTTCATATTGATTTGGCATTTGAAATTTTGATTTTGACATTCACGCATTATGTTCACTCATCTCCACGTCCACTCGCACTACTCTCTCCTCACCGCTCTGCCAAAGATCGAGGAGCTTTTGGCGCAGGCCAAAGAGTATGGCATGACCAGTATCGCCCTGACCGATACCTCGGCCATGTATGGCGCTGTCGAATTCTACAGCAAGGCCAAAGAGTATGGCATCAAAGCGATCATTGGTGCCGAGATCAATGTCTGTAAAAACCTCCTGAGTAAAAACAATACTGCCGAAGATCGGAGGCGTTCCGAGCTCGTCCTCCTGGCCAAAGATGAACAGGGCTACAAGAACTTGATGAAGATCATTTCTGTCGCCCAGCTCGATGGCTTCTACTACAAAGCCCGGGCTGACAAGGAGTTGCTCCGCAAGTATAGCGCTGGACTAATCGCTCTCTCGGGATCCCTTTCGGGTGAAATCCCATCCGAGATCATTTATGGCCACTACGAACGAGCCAAAGCGGTTGCCCTGGAATACCAGGATATATTCGGGGCCGGTAATTTCTACCTCGAGCTGGGACCTCATGTGGAAAACGAGAACCAGATGGCCGTGAACCAAGGATTGATACAGATCGCACGCGAGACTGGCATCCCTCTGGTGGTCGCGACCAACGCTCACTACGTAAAAAAGGAGCACGCCGAGATCCAAGACATTCTCCTGTGCATTCGTGACAACAAGAAAGTGAGCGATCACGAGCGCTTCAGTATGAAAGAGTTCGACCTCTCACTCCGTTCACCAGAAGAAATGGTGGCTCTCTTTCATGACATTCCCGAGGCCATTGAGAATACGCAAAAGATCGCCGATGTCTGCAACGTCACCATTCACATGGGCGAAAATCATCTGCCAGAATTTCCCCTGCCCGAGGGCAAGACGGCTGATGAATACCTGCGTGAACTCTGCCTCATCGGTATGAAACGGCGCTTCGGCGAACAGGATATGGGGGAAGTGTATGACACCCGCATGAACTACGAACTCGATGTCATCGGAAAAACCGGTTTCGCTTCGTACTTTTTAATCGTCCAGGACTTCGTCACCTGGGCCAAGCAAAATGGCGTGGTGGTCGGTCCGGGCCGTGGCTCGGCCGCCGGCTCACTCGTCTCCTACCTCACTTCTATCACTGATCTCGACCCGATCAAGTACGACCTTCTTTTCGAGCGCTTTCTCAACCCTGAGCGTATCTCGATGCCCGATGTCGATATGGACTTCGCTGATGACCGGCGCGACGATGTCTTAAACTACGTGCGGGAGAAATATGGCAACGACCACGTGGCTCAGATCATCACCTTCGGAACCATGGCCGCCCGAGCGGCCGTGCGCGATGTCGGCCGTGCTTTAGGTCTCCCCTATGATCTGTGCGACAAGACGTCCAAGATGATTCCCATGTTCACGTCGATTAGCAAAGCACTCGCAGAAGTGACAGAGTTCAAACAATGGTACGACGGTAACAGCGATGTCAAAAAACTCGTCGATACCGCTCTCAAGATCGAAGGTTTGGCGCGTCACGCTTCGATGCATGCCTGTGGTGTTGTCATCACCAAAGACCCGGTCACAGAATACACTCCCCTCCAGCGAGTGTCGGGCACCCGCGTCGGCGTGGTCACTCAGTATCCCGCCTCGACCAAGATGAACGCGGTCGAAAAAATCGGACTCCTCAAGATGGACTTCTTGGGGCTCAAGAACCTGACCATCATCCAAAACACGCTCCGCATCCTCCGCAAGACCAAACAAGTAGATATCGACATCGAAAAAATCCCCCTCGATGATGAGCTGACCTACAAGCTCCTCCAGGATGCGCGCACCACCGGTGTCTTTCAGCTGGAAAGCTCCGGCATGAAACGCTATCTGAAACAATTGAAACCCACCGTCTTCGAAGACATCATCGCCATGGTCGCCCTCTACCGCCCTGGACCGATGGACTACATCCCCGATTTCATCGGTGGCAAACATGGTACCCAGACCGTCAAGTATCTCCATCCGAAACTTGAGGCTATTCTCAAGAACACCTACGGCGTCGCCGTCTATCAGGAACAGCTCATGCAGATTGCTCGTGACCTGGCTGGTTTTTCCTTGGGTGAGGCCGACGTCTTGCGCAAGGCGGTCGGAAAAAAGATTAAAGAATTGGTCGCTACGCAACGCGAGAAATTTATCGAAGGCTGTATCAAAACCGGGGTTGGCAAAAAAATTGGCGAGCAAGTCTTCGCTTTTATTGAACCGTTCGCTGGCTACGGTTTCAACCGTTCTCACGCGGCCTGTTATGCCCTGGTCGGGTACCAGACTGCCTACCTGAAAGCCCATTACCCGGCCGAGTTTCTGGCTGCTCTCCTCACATCGGATCAGGACAACATCGATCGCATCGCCATCGAAGTGACCGAAGCTCGCGAGATGGGACTCCTCGTTCTCCCGCCATCGGTCAACGAAAGTTTCGAAGAGTTCACCGTGATCACGGGTGAAGGCGGTCAAGAAAGTCTCCGCTTCGGCATCAACGCTATCAAAAATGTCGGACACGTCGTCGCCCATGAGATAGTCGAGGAACGCAAACGTAGTGGTGTCTACCAGACACTCGAAGCCTTTGTCGAACGTGTCCATACCAAAGATCTCAATAAGAAATCGGTTGAAGCACTCATCAAAGTTGGGGCGCTCGAGGACTTTGGCGAACGAAGCCTCCTCCTTGCCAACCTTGATACCATTCTCCAACACGGGAAAAATCTCAAAGCCATCGCCGAAACCCACTCCGATAGTCTCTTCGCTGCCATGGCCATGCCGATGAGTCAGATCAA
>JAYVWV010000027.1:0-19586 GCA_043785755.1 Candidatus Moraniibacteriota bacterium | reverse complement strand
CGGGCCGCAGGATTTTCTTGGGAAAAGACGGCCGCCCACACCCTGGCGGTCTTCCGTTCTCTGGACTGAATGCTCGTGGCTGACGGTTGGTTGCCAAGGAAGGGTGAAGGGCGCTATGATAAAAGTGATCTGTAATTTTCTGAAGGACAATTCTATGGGCGGTATTATGAAGCTGGTACTGGTGGTTATTTTGGTGGGCGGTATTTTCGCCGTCGTGAAGTTGGTGTCAGCTCCAACAGCCGGTCCAGAGAGCGCTACTGGTAAGGCTCTCCTCGCCATGACTGATCAGGACTGGGTGCGGGGCGCGAGTGATGCGCCAGTGACGCTGATTGAGTTTACTGATTTTCAGTGTCCAGCCTGTGGTGCTTACTTTCCTATCCTCGAACAACTCTCCAAGGACATGGAAGGGAAAATGAAGCTGGTCGTGCGTCACTTCCCTCTCATACAGATTCATAAGAATGCTCTCACGGGAGCGCGGGCAGCGGAAGCAGCAGGCCGGCAGGGGAAATTTTGGGAAATGTATCAGGAGCTCTATACCAATCAGACCGAGTGGTCGAACGCCGAAGACCCGATGAAGAGTATCCTGCCTTCATATTCGGAAAATATCGGCCTCGATAGCGCCAAGTTCCGACAGGATATGACGGATGCGTCGCTCGATGATAAGATTACGCGTGATCGCGAGATCGGGAATGCGCTCAAGATCAATGGCACCCCGACGTTCTTCGTGAACGGTGACAAGGTTACTAATCCCACGAGTGTTGAAGCATTCAAAACTTTGATCAACGAGGCAGCGAAGAAGGTCGCGGCGAAGTAGGGTGGTAGTGCTAATGGTGGGGAGGTGGTATAATGGAGCCAAGAAGAGTCACCTGTAATTTGTGGCCCTTAAAAATAAAAAATATGAAAACAGAAGACAAGAAAAAGAAGGTATTTTCAGGGCTGTTGGCAGTGACGCTCTCGCTAAGTGCTCTTATGGGCGCTTTGGCGATTGTGGTACGAAATAATCCAAATCTTGTAGAGACTTCTTTCGCGCAGGGTGGCGAAGAAGATGGGGACAGCGAGGGAGACAGCGAGGGAGACAGCGGCGGGGGTAGTGGCAGTTCCAATGAGAGTGCCAAGAAAACCGCGGAGAAAGCGCAGGAAACAGCAAAGAAGAAAGTCGAACTGGAGCGTGAAACGGCTAAAAAGGCAGCCGAGCGATCCAAAGATACCAGTACGGATTCGGGGAGTATCCGGAACAGAAATAGAGGTCTGGTGAAGAGCGAGGATGCTTCTGATCCCTCTTTTGACCTCAAAAATGGGGATGATAATGCTGCCGAGAATAATGATGGCGAAGCGGCCGATACGGCCAGCGGCAATAGAGGACGTGGCGATAATGGTATGTTTCGGGATCAGGGCAAGACAGTTTCGAAACTGCAAG
Source organism: Candidatus Moraniibacteriota bacterium (assembly GCA_043785755.1). Lineage (GTDB taxonomy): Bacteria > Patescibacteriota > Minisyncoccia > Moranbacterales > UBA1568 > UBA1568. The sequence goes on along the minus strand of JAYVWV010000027.1, from coordinate 18,169 downwards.
AAAAAATAGCGGAAGCAGAAAAGGAGATTCTTGAGAAGCAGGCCGAGGGAGTGGATGTAACGGCGGCCTTGGCACGTTTGGCTGAGGCAAAGGCGAAAGTCGGGACGGTCGCTGATGCTTTTGCAGGGAATGATTTGGAAGCAGCTAAGACATTGAGTCAGGAAGTGAGTAAGTTGACACACTTTGCCAAGGAGAATGACCTCCACGGTGCAAAAGAAGTAGCTGAGAAAGTCTCAAAGGTGACGAAACGAATCGGACAAGTATCTGAAAAAATAGCGCTTCTTGAGTCCGCCGGTGGTGATGGAAGTCAGTTCAAGAAGTCTCTCTCAGGGTATGAGGCAGATGTAGCTGGTTTACGGACGGCTATCGCTGCGGGGAATTTCGATGCTGGAGCCATGAGTAGTTCGCTTGAGGGTCTCGAGCGAAAAGTGAAGGTGGTTAAAAATGCTGTTGAGGGTGCGCTGTTTGCCTTGGGTGGTACAGACAGTCAATATGATGATGATTTTAAAATGGAGAGTGAGGACGTCGCCAGTCAGCTACAAGATGTAGCCGATATCGAGGGTGACAGTGTCGGACGGGTCATTCATGGGATAGCAGAAGACCATAAGAACTCTGCCGCGAAGATTGGGCAGGTAGTGCAGAACGTCGATCAGCGCAATCCGGCTCTACAAATCCTTTTAGGGTCGAATGATAGTGATCTGAGCAGTCTCGAGCAGGAAATTGCGGCTAATAAGACGCGCACTGAAATGCTCACACGGGCCGCTGATACTGTTGGCGATCAGGACATGAAGAGTATTCTTCTCGCGCAAGTAGCCACACTCAAGGCGCAGGGTGCTAACCTTGAAACGTTTGTCAGTGGACAGCGCGACAGGCTGAGTGTTTTCGGGTGGTTCTTCCATCTCTTCTAGAGAAGAGCTTCTTGTTATTGGGTAAATAAGGAGAGCTTCGGCTCTCTTTGTTATAGCGAGAGACTTTTTCTTTGCAGTTGGTGAATTTTGTGGTATAATTTTTGCGAGTTCGGATATCGGGAAAAACTAACAGGTATTCACCTGATTTTACCGGCACTCGCTCCGAAGGCGGGCACTCGCTCGGAAACGAAAACAAGTTTTCTCTTCACTCGCTTCGTTTAGTAATAAATGTTTTTTATGGCCCACTTTGGTGAGCATTTGACGCTTGATGGTTATGGTGGAGATTTTGCCCAGTTGAATAACAAGGAGTTGGTTTTGAAGTGCCTCCGTGAGTTACCTGATTTGCTCGATATGCATATTTTGGGTGGTCCCGAAGTGTATTTCGCTCCTGGTAATGACAAGAAAGACCCTGGTGGGTGGAGTGGCTTCGTGGTCATTGCGGAGAGTCACATCAGTATCCATACTTTTCCCAAACGCGGTTTTGTCAGTATCGATGTCTATACTTGCCAAAATGGTATGGACAGGGACTATATAAATAATTATTTTATCGAGCGGTTCTTGCTTGAAAATACAGAGATAAATTTTATCAAGCGAGGAACAAAATATCCTACGGAAAATACTCTTTAATATTTTTAGTGTGTGTTGTATTCTTTTGAACAAATAGTGGGGGTTTTTGCTGGAGTCTTTGGTTTTGTGGCTTTTATTTTATATTATATTTCTATTTATCATGGTGGGACTCGTCCAAATAGAGCGACTTGGTTTATTCTAACAGTCGTTGGAGTACTGATAGCAGTAAGTTATTACGCTTCCGGAGCCCGAGAAACAATATGGGTTTCTATAAGCTATGTTATCGGTCCTCTCATCGCTTTCGTTCTTTCTTTAAAATATGGAGAAGGTGGATGGACATTATTTGATCAAATATGTCTCATTGGTTGCTTGATCAGTGTTGTGGCATGGGTAGTGACTGACTCTCCTCAGATGGTGTTATTTTTCAATGTTCTCATAGATTTTTTGGGCATTCTCCCAACAATAAAAAAGTCGTACACTAATCCTTTAAGTGAAGATAGAACTGCTTGGCTAGTTACTTCTTTTTCGAGTTTTTCAAATATTTTTGCTGTGAAATCTTGGACGTTTATAATCGGCTTTTACCCGGTGTACATGCTTTTGGTGAATAGCTTTATTACGATGTTACTTTTTTTAAAAAGAAACAATGATACTATAAAAAAACAGAGTGATGTTGTTCTTGTGTAGAATTTGTGTACAATAAAATAAAGGTATGGATAAAAAATCTAAAATTCTTTTGTATATAATCTTTTTCCTTTTTTTGGGAACGGTCGTGTTTTCCTATTTTCGATATATGGTTTTTCGTAATTTTGAGATCTTTTATAGCGAATCCGAGGTGGGCGGGGTGATAGATGGTCAATCGAGTTCAAGTAAGGAGAGTAGCATAGTTAGTAGCGATGATCAGATAAGTAAGACTGCGGGTATTTCTGAATAAACATTCTTCGTTACGAGAAAAGAGAAGTTATGGGTCAATTTCTACAGGAAGTTTTTTCGCCACGGGAGTATCTTGCGACGTATTATCCAAGCAATCTTGATGTTGAGAGTTTCCTTTCTGCAATAAAAGCGGTAAGAGAGGAAATGACGTCATATGGAGAGGTGGCGCTTGTTAAAGAAATTATCAAAACAACGCATCTCTCATATGAGGTCGTAGAAAATGCGGCAATTTTTAATTTTTTGAGAGACGTCTCCCTTGATCTTTTAAAAGATTTTCCTGGTGGTCAGGCTGTTTTACTTGATGTCGGTGGCGGTCCTACCTTGTATCAACACATCCCCCTGTGTTTGAATGTCGCATCTATTATTCACGGTGAGTTTTTATCAGAAAATAGAAACGAGGTATTGGCGTATCTTTCAGGAAAAGCAGGGGCATATTCATGGGATGCTTATTTTTCCATAACGCGAGAATTGTTAATGAAGGATTATCCATATCAATATCAATTGCGGTGTAATTTAGAGCGATCAGAAACCGCAATCCGAAATCATAGTAAAAAAATAAAAGAGGTATTGTTTTCTAAAAATAATCATTTATTCGAAGTTCTCCTTAAGCGAGTTATGAAAAAGAATGTTTTTTTCTGCGATGTTTTCTCTCCTTCTTTGAGTGCTTTTGGTGACGTATTCTTGCTAGACTTTCTAAAGAAAAATACTGAATATGGTTTGCCAGATATTGTTTCTGCTTACTTCCTTGTAGAATCTGCCACAGATAATAGGAGTGATTGGCGCCGCGGCATGGGACATCTTCTTGGTATGCTTAAGCCGGGTGGATTTTTTATTATGACAGCTATTCGTCACGCAGAATGGTATCGCGTTGGATCAGAAAAGGTGGCTGCTGTACCAGTGGATGAAAGGGTGATCGGTGAATTCCTTCAACAACATGGTATAATAGTGAAAAAAATGCAAGTTCTAGTTGGAAGTAATACAATGAAACACGGATATGATGGGATGGTTTTTATTTTCGGCCAAAAGAAATCCATTTAGCTGCGCAAGTAAATCCCCGAGCGTAAGCTCGTGGGATGGAGGCGCTCCACGCTCAAGCGTGGCGAGCAAAGCTCGATGGGCATGAAACCCCGGGCGTAAGCCCGAGGGAGATTCATATTTATCCTTGAATTTTTTACTAAATGTATGTTATGGAATCATTAGCCTCTTCTGTCACATGTAATTTTGCTGGACCGAAGTTTTTGTTTTTTAATGATGTCCCAAGTTTAGTCTATATTTCACACATACCCATTTTCATTATCGCCTTTTTTCTTGGGTTCTTTGTGCTTCGAAGCGGTATAAAAAATCTTGAAAATCGTGCTTTTTTTCTTGCCATGTTGATGTTTGGAACATGGGTTTTCTTAGACTCAGTTTATTGGGCAGCTAATAGGAGTGACGTCATTATGTTTGTTTGGAGCATGTTAGTCTTTATTGAGCCGACGGTGCATATATTTATGCTCTATCTCGTATACGTTTTGTCTACGGGTAAAGACATGCCCTTTCGCTTTAAACTGATAGCAGCGATTATTTTTTTGCCACAATTCTTCTTTGTGCCAACGACGTATACGTTGTCCGGATTTGATCTGGCCCTTTGTCTGCCAAATGAAGTATTATTTTCGTACTATTCTTACTGTATTGAAGTCATCTTTATTTTCTGGATAGCTCTTTTGGGTATAGCACACTATAGGACGATGAAAGAAAGGAAGAACGCTCGAGAAATGTTTTTTATTACGGCAGGAGTTATTTTTTTCCTTCTTTCTTTCACGGGAGGGAATATCTACGGAACAATCACTGAAAATTGGAATATCGGTGCAATTGGATTATTTGGAATGATTCTGCTTTCAATATTTTTTGCTTATTCTATAGTTCGTTTCCAGACATTCGATATAAAGGTCATTGGCGCGCAGGTATTGGTTGGAACACTCATTATTTTATCAGTTTCTCAGGTATTTATAGCAAAAAACTTTTCTGATTTTGTTCTCACGTCGATCACGTTGTTTTTAGTGACTATTTTTGGTACTATTTTGGTTTTTTCGGTGAAGAAAGAAGTGAAGCGCAAAGAGGAAATGGAAAATCTCTCGAAAAAGCTGGCGGTAGCCAACCAGGAGCTGCGGCGGCTGGATGCGGCCAAGAGTGAGTTTATCTCGATTGCTTCGCATCAGCTGCGCACGCCACTGACCGCTATCCGCGGTTATACTTCACTGTTGCTCGAGGGTTCCTACGGCAAAATCATCCCGACGGTCCAGGATATTTTGAACAAGATTTATGTGGTCAATAACCGCATGTCGCAGTTGGTGGAGGACTTGCTCAACATATCGCGTATCGAAAGTGGTCGGATTCAGTTCAATTTCGTACCCACGCAACTCGAACTAATGGTGGCTGATGTGGTGGATATGTTCGCCCTCATGGCTAAGGAACGCAAGCTTTCTCTGAAGATCAAACTGCCCAAAAAATCACTCCCCATGCTCATGCTCGACGTCAACAAAATACGTGAGGTGGTCTCGAACCTGATCGACAATGCCCTCAAGTACACCAAGGAGGGTGGGGTCACGGTCAGTGTTGGGAGCGACCATGCTGCTGCCTTGGTCATGGTGGCCGATACCGGCATCGGCGTCGCTCCCGAGGAGGCGGCCAGAATCTTTGAAAAGTTCACTCGTAGCGCTGAAACAATGAAGCTTGATGTCTCTGGTACGGGCTTGGGCCTCTATGTCGGCAAGAACTTTGTCGAGGCGCATGGTGGTCAGATTTCGCTCCAATCGGAAGGCACTGGCAAGGGCACTACTTTTATTATCCGACTGCCCTTTAGTGGTCCGCCAGCCAAAAAGTCGTAAAGTATTGTGAGTAAGCCGTTTTTTTGTTATTGTGAAGTTACCTTTACTTTATCCGGATTCCTATGGCCAAAATCCTCCTTGTCGAAGATGACCCCTTCATCGCTGAAATTTACAAGAAGAAATTGGAGAGTTCTGGTTATGACGTGGTGAACGTCACGACAGGGCGGGCTGTACTGAAAGAAGTGAAGGATCAATCTTTTGACCTGGTGTTGCTTGATCTCGTCCTGCCGGAAATGAGCGGAACGGAAGTGCTCCGGGAACTTCGCCACAACAAGGAGTATGATCAGAATCTCAAAATAGTGATATTTAGTAACTTGAGCAGTAGCGAAGATCGTGAGATGACGCTCAAGCTTGGTGCTGATGGCTTCATTTCGAAGACGGATTTTTCACCCTCTGAGGTGGTCGGAGAGATTGAACGTTTTTTGCGTCAATTTCGGGAGCAGAGCAAGAATGCCGCTGAGGCTTCTACCGGAACGACCGGTATGACTCGTCGTGGCAAGCGCATCCTTCTTATTGAGGATGAAGCGGCCTTCGTGGAAATGTTTACCAAGCGCCTGGAGAGTGAAGGCTATGAGGTCGTGGCCAAGCGTGATGGTGTGACGGGACTTGAAGCAGCGCTCGGCGAGGACTTTGATCTCGTCATCACTGATGTGGTGATGCCCAATATGGACGGTCGTCAGTTCATTGAACGCTTGAAAGAGACTGAGAAGGGCAAGCATATCCCGATCTTTCTTTTGTCAGCCTCGGTCGCGCTCGAAGATGAGGATATTAAGCTCTTGGCAGATGCCGGTATCGTAGCCAAGGCATTCCTTAAGACAGAAATGACCCCGAGCCAGCTCGTCTATGCCGTCAATGATTATTTCCAGTCGGAAGAAAGTTTGAAGAAGTGAGGGTATGAACCTGTAAGACTGTACACTATGAAACGTACGATGATTGGGAAGACTGGAGCACATGTTGGTGAAGAGGTGGTGATTCAGGGTTGGGTGGATATCCGGCGTGATCATGGGAAGCTCATCTTTCTCGATGTCCGTGACGTAAGCGGGAAGATGCAGATGGTGGCACTGCCCAATCATCCGGAGGCGCACGCCCTTGCTCAGACACTTCGTCCGGAGTGGGTGGTCGAAATCACGGGCATCGTCAACGCTCGTCCAGAGAAGCTCGTGAATGTCGCACAACCGTTGGGCGCTTTCGAGATAGAAGTGCTCTCAGTCCGTGTCTTAAACGAAGCGACCACCCCACCATTTGATCTTTCTTCCGATGGTAAAGAGATTAATGAGGAGATCCGTCTCAAGTACCGCTACCTCGATCTGCGTCGCAAGCGTATGCAAGAAAACATGCGTAATCGTCATCGTGCCATGCATTTTGTGCGCGGCTTCTATACGCAGGAAGGATTTGTGGAGATCGAGACGCCCAACCTGACCAAATCGACGCCTGAAGGAGCGCGTGATTATATTGTGCCATCGCGCCTGGATCGGGGGAAATTTTACGCGCTCCCCCAGTCTCCACAGCAGTACAAGCAGCTTTTGATGGCCGCTGGCTTCGAGAAGTATTTCCAGATTGCCCGCTGTTTCCGTGATGAGGATACGCGCGGCGATCGGCAGCCGGAGTTCACGCAGATCGATATGGAGATGAGTTTCGTTTCCCAGGAAGACGTCATGGCGGTCAATGAAAAACTTATTGTTGACCTGGTTCAGGAAGTGTATCCGGAAAAAAGGATTCAGGCTGTCCCTTTCCCTCGCCTCTCCTATGCGGAAGCGATGGAAAAATATGGTTCTGACAAACCCGATATCCGCGAGGACAAGAACGATCCGAATCTGCTGGCTTTCTGCTGGGTGGTAGATTTTCCTTTCTTTGAAAAGACCGACGATGGTGGCTGGACCTTTACACACAATCCTTTCTCTGCCCCGAAGCCGGAGTGTATGGCTGATCTGATGGAGCAGAAAAATATTGGTGGTATCGTCGCGGCCCAGTATGATATGGTGCTGAACGGCTATGAGATCGGTGGCGGCGGCATTCGCAATCATAAAACGGAAGCTTTGAAAAAAGTTTTTGAAATCATGGGCTATGCGGCGGAACGGATTGAAAAGAATTTTGGTCACATGCTCGAAGCGCTCGCTTCAGGAACACCACCACACGGTGGGTTGGCCTTTGGTTTCGACCGATTGGTCATGTTGCTCCAGAATGAACCGAATATCCGCGAAGTGATCGCTTTCGCGAAGACAGGTGAGGGCCGAGACCCCATGATGGAATCGCCCTCGGAAGTCACCCCGGAACAACTGAAGGAGCTTGGCATCACCTTCCCGCGCTAGTCGCTTTTGGCTCGGAAAAGGCGCCTCTGGAATATTTCTTCGAAATGGGATAGAATGGGGGATGTCCTGTTTTTGTGGTACCCGTAAGATATTTTTCTGTCATGTTGAGCTTCGATCGCGTCATCGACAGTCTCCAGAAAACCCTTATTGAAAGGTTTTTTAGTCATCTTTCCCAGGATATCGGCATTGACCTGGGCACCGCCAATACACTCGTGTATGTGCGCGGTCGAGGCATTGTTATCAACGAGCCATCAGTAGTGGCCGTCAATCAGCGGACGGGCCAGATTTTAGCTATTGGGCGCGAAGCCAAGAAGATGGTCGGCAAGACGCCGGGGCATATCGTGGCCACCCGACCACTGGTGGATGGTGTTATCAGCGATTTCGAGGTGACGGAGCAGATGCTTCGCTACTTCATCAACAAAGTGAATCAGGAAAGTTTTGCTTTTCTGCGCCGGCCGCGGGTGCTCATCGGTATTCCCTCTGGCGTGACCGAAGTGGAAAAACGAGCCGTCATCGAAGCGGCCATGAATGCTGGGGCACGCCAGGCTTTTCTCATTGATGAACCGATGGCTGCGGCTATTGGTGCCCGTCTCCCGGTCAATGATGCGGCTGGTAACATGATCGTTGATATTGGTGGTGGCACCACAGAAATTGCTGTTATTTCCTTGGGTGGGGTGGTCATTTCACGTAGTCTCCGGGTGGCGGGCGATGAAATGAATGAGGATATCGTTCGCTACAGTCGTGATGAATTCAATATCTTGATTGGTGAACGTACTGCCGAGGAAGCGAAAATCGCTATCGGAAGCGCCTATCCACAGCGTGAGCGACTGACCTTTCCATTGCGTGGGCGGGACCTCGTCTCGGGACTCCCCAAGGAAATCTTTGCCACCGATGAGCAGATCCGCGAGGCCTTGTCTCGCTCTATCCGGATCATCGTCAATAATATTAAAACGATCGTCGAAGAAACACCGCCCGAACTTTTGGCTGACATCATGCAGCGGGGCATTATCCTGGCTGGTGGTGGCAGTTTGATCCGTGGTATGGATAAACTGATTGCCAATCAGACTGGCATCCCGGTACGGATGATGGAAGATCCTTTGACCGCGGTCGTGCGTGGCACGGGCATCGTTTTAGAGGATCTCGATTTGATGAAAGGCGTGCTCATTGAAGAGGACCCGGGCAAATCGCTTCGATGATAAGGAAGTAATTCAATAGGGGAGTAACGGAATCACCACAACCTGTATGGCATTCCGACAGAGATTCATTCAGACAAAGTTTTTCCGCGCCCTCGTAGCGGCGGTTTTTATCATTCTCGGTCTCCTCTTTCAGCCGCGCTTCCTCTTTGAACCGCTGCGGAGCTTGATTGCGACGATCTCTTGGCCGGTGCAGGGGGTCCTCTCATTATTTGCTTTTGAGTTGCGTGATTCATGGCGCTTCGTTACTTCCATCGGCGAACTGAAGCACGAAAATGATCGTCTGTCTCAGGCGAATGTACGGCTCGTGGCAGAAAACGCCAAATGGCAGTTTGTTGCTCAGGAAAACGAAGAGCTGCATAAGGAGCTGGGTGTCCTCCCGAGAAGTACTTTCCATTTACAGCCAGCCGAAGTGATTGGTCGTGATGCAGCGGGTTTAGGGAACTGGCTCACGATCGATCAGGGAACGCTCCAGGGCGTCGCGCGGGGGATGCCTGTTATTGTTTATGAAAGTATCCTGGTGGGCCGCGTGACAGAGGTCTTTCCTGAAAGCGCTCGGGTCATGCTCCTCACCAATCCTGAAAGTATGGTCAGTGGTGTGACGGTTGAGGGGGCGGCCCAAGGGATTGTCAGAGGAGAATATGGTCTGGGGACGCTCTTTGATATGGTCTCCCAGGATGCCTCACTTTCATCAGCCGATCGTTTGGTTACCTCGGGTCTCGGCGGTGAATTTCCTAAGAACCTCCTCGTCGGGACGCTTCAGGAAGTGCATCCTTCGGCCGATCACCTCTACCAACAAACCTCCGTTATTTCACCGATTGATTCAACGGCGCTACGCTATGTTTTCGTCATCAAAGATTCTCTCCGTCCATGAAAGCATTTTTTCTCCGCACACTCCTCCTCCTTTTTCTGGTGCTCCTGCAACTCTCGTTTTTCGATATTCTCTTTCCGTGGTTTCGGGCGCCTCTTTTTCTTCTCGGGATGGTGGTTATTTTTTCTTTGGTACGGGGTTTTCCGGGTGCCCTCATGATGACACTGCCCCTCACCCTCCTTTTTGATGCCGTCTCACGCGGGATGGTGAGTTGGTTTTCGCTTTATGCGGTCATTATCTCCTATGGAATTAGTTTCCTTTCGCGACGCCTCCTCATCGAACATCGGGGCCTCGGTCTCGGTCTCTATGCCGGGGTCGCCTTTGGCGGGGCATTGTTCTATCAGTTGTTGTTTGCTTTTGTGGTCTCCGGCTTCAGTACTCCTGCGGAGTCTCTTTTGAAGGCGCTCTTCCCGTCATCAGAGAGCCTTATTTTTTCCTTAGTATTTTTCCTACCACTATTTCTTTTCCTCTACTTCGCCCTCAGGCACTTTGAAGGGTATCTCGCCGAACAGAGTCAGCGTCAATTTCGCAATATCCGTTAAGCTATGGGTATTTTTATCCGCAAACGCATCTTTCTTCATCAGAAGGGCGGTCTCGAAATCGAAGATGCTGTTTTGACAGTGACAGAGAAAGACGTGGCCAAGATGGAATACCCACTCAATCGTGCCTTGTCACTCTGGCTTCTTTTCGCGATGCTCGGACTCTTCGTCATGCTCGGTGGCCGGGTATTTTTTCTGAGCGTTCTTCGGGGGAACGAGTATCGGACGATTGCTCTCCATAATAGTTTACGTTCCCTCGTCATTCCGGCGTCACGTGGCATCATCTATGACGTCTCCGGGAAGCCCTTGGTCTTTAATGTGCCGAGCGTGGACGCGGTGCTCACTCCGGCTGATGTGCCAGAGGATCCTGTGATACTTGAGGCCATGAAACATCTTCTGGGGGAAACATTTACTCTCGATGAAAGGGCGCTTAGTGAGATCTTTGATAAACTGAATCGACGATCGACATTGCCGGTACTCATCAAGGAACGGGCCAGTCAGGAGGAGACACTGCTCTTCCTCAGTCGGAGTCATGACTTTCCGGGGGTCAGTCTGTACAAGACGACACAGCGTAATTATGTCGACAGCCTGATCTTTTCCCATGTCCTCGGCTATGAGGGGAAGATTCGCAAGGAAGAATTGCTGGCTCATCCGGACTATCTGCGCACAGACTCTATCGGCAAGGAAGGTGTTGAAAAGAGCTATGAAGAGCAATTGCGTGGTCAGCATGGTTTCCGAAGGGTAGAGGTCGACGCTTTTGGTCAAGTCAAAAAAGACCTCGGGGTGGTACAACCAGTATCCGGCCAGGATCTTATCTTGAATATCGATGCTGATCTGCAGAAGAAGCTTTCGGATACACTGCAAACGGCTCTCGAGAAGAGCAATCTGAAACAGGCCGCCGCCGTCATCCTCGATCCGAGAAATGGGGCGGTGCGAGCGTTGGTCAGTTTACCGAGCTATGATAATAATCTTTTTGCCTCGGGGATTTCCAGTGAGGCGTATCAGAAGCTGATCAACGACCCATCGGAGCCACTCTTTGATCGGGCTATTTCAGGCGCGTATCCGCCCGGGTCGACTATCAAGCCAGTGCTGGCTGCTGCTGCCTTGGCTGAGGGGGTGGTCAACGAACATACGCAGATCGAAAGTCGGGGCGGTATCAGTGTCGGGCGTTTTTCCTTTGGTGACTGGCGCGTGAACGGCTTCACGGACATCAGGCGCGCGATCGCCGTCTCGAGCGATGTGTACTTCTATTCGGTCGGAGGTGGTTACGGTAATATCCAGGGCCTGGGGATGGAACGAATGAAAAAATACGAGAATCTTTTTGGGTATGGAGAGAAGACGGGCATTGACCTCGGTGGCGAGGTCAGTGGACTGATCCCGTCTCCGCAGTGGAAACAAGACAAGTTTGGCGAGCGCTGGTATATCGGTGATGATTATCACGCGGCCATCGGTCAGGGATTCGTCTTAGCCACCCCACTCCAGATCGTCAACACGGTGGCTGCTATCGCCAATGGGGGGACGCTCTATGCACCGCGAGTGGTTTCTCAAATCCGCTCTTCCGATGGCAAGGTCACTGCTGTGCCGCCCGTCATCGTGCGTCAGGATTTTATCGATTCGAACATCTTGCGGATCGTGCGCGAGGGGATGCGCGAGACGGTTACTGAGGGCACTGCTCAATCACTTCAGGCCTTGCCCGTCCTGGTGGCGGGGAAGACCGGGACCGCGCAGTTTGGGACGGGACATCAGACCCATGGTTGGTTCGTTTCTTTCGCTCCCTATGAGCATCCGGAGCTCGCTATGATCGTCCTGGTGGAGGGGCAGGGAGAGGAGGGGTATAATGCCGTGCCCGTGGCCAAGGAGGTGTATCAGTGGTACTTCTCTCGCGGGAAATAGTCAAATATTTGCTTTGATAAGCCATGAAATCTGATGTTGACAACCTGTCTGTTTCTGATACTATTGAGAAACTGTCAATCAATATTTCTTCTTTCCATTGGGAGAGGAGTTTTCTTTCGTTAATACACGACCATGGCCAAGATTTTTACTGAAGAAGGTTTGAAGAAGTTGAACACTGAACTGGAAGAGCGTAAGACCAAAATCCGGCATGAGATTGCTGATTCGATCAAAGAGGCCAAGGAACAGGGCGACCTCTCGGAGAACGCTGAGTACAGTGAAGCCAAGCATCACCAGAATGAAAATGAGAGCCGGATTGCCGAACTGGAAGCGATGCTCAAAGATTCTGTGGTAGCGGCCAAGCACAAGAGTTCCTCGACTGTCTGTATGGGCTCGAAACTGACCGTGAAGGTTGCGAGCCGGGAAATCAATTTCGAAATTGTCGGTTCCAATGAAGTTGATCCGGCCCAGGGCAAGATTTCCAACGAATCACCGCTCGGCCAGGCATTTTTCGGCAAGGGGAAAGGTGACAAGGTAGAAGTGACGACACCGGCCGCGACGGTCAAGTACGAAATCCTCTCGGTCCACTAGAAAACAGCCCGTGTTTTTCGAAACCCCTTTCTCAACAGAACGGGGTTTCTTGCTTTTTGCTTCAGAAAAGGCTACAATGCCTTCATATGCGTGAAGATATCCTGACAACAAAATTAGAAAAACTGACCCGCCTCAAGAAGTCTTTTGGTAATGTCTATCCGGAAACGGTGGAGCGTTCCCACACGACGAGTGAGGTATTGCAACAGTTTGATGCTCTGAGCGGTACTGCGACGCAGGTCGCGGTGGTTGGACGCGTGAAATCATTACGGGTGATGGGCAAAATCGCCTTTTGCCATATCGAAGACGGCAGCGGAAAACTCCAGGGCTTTTTTTCGGCGGACACGCTGGTCTCAGTTGATACTCCCACTGATCAAAGTTCTTTCGCTCTCTTCAAGGAAACGGTTGATCTCGGTGACTTCATCGGGGTGACGGGCACGGTTTTTCTTACGAAGCAGAATGAGAAAAGCGTGCGGGTTGAGACGTGGCGGATGCTGTCTAAATCCTTGCGCCCTATCCCGACGGAGTTTTATGGACTGAAGGACGAAGAGGAGTTACTGCGTCGGCGTTACCTTGATCTTTTGATGAATCCGGAAACACGGGAATTGTTTGTGAAGAAGAATGCTTTTTGGCAGACGGTGCGCCGAGTGCTCTCTGAAAAGAATTTTCTCGAAGTTCAAACGCCAGTCTTGGAACATATTCCGGGCGGGGCCGAGGCGGAACCTTTTGTGACCCATCATAACGCCCTGGATCAGGATTTTTACCTTCGTATTTCCCTCGAACTGCCCCTTAAGCGCTTGTTGGTCGGTGGCTACGAACGGGTCTTTGAGATTGGTCGGGTCTTTCGGAATGAAGGTATCGATCGGGAACATCTTCAGGAATTTGACCACATGGAATTCTACGCTGCCTACATGGATATGGAGCAGGGCATGGTGCTCGTGGAGCAGTTGTACAAAGATATCGTGCGGGCCGTCGTCGGAGAAGCGATGACCACCGAACACGAAGGTGCGACCATCGATTGGAACGCCGCTTTCCCGCGGGTGGACTACTTCACCGAATTTAAGAATGAGACGGGCATCGATTTGTCAGGCGATGTCAGTGTCGAAACCCTCAAGCAGAAGGCGGATGAACTGCATATTAAGTATGAGAAGAGCTATGGCAAGGGCCGCATGATTGATACCGTGTATAAAAAAACGGTGCGCCAGAAGTTAGTGCAACCGTGTTTCTTGGTCGGTCATCCAATCGAAGTGTCGCCCTTGGCCAAGACAGACCCGAATAATCCTCGCCGCACCCTTCGCTTTCAGCCCATCGCTGGCAAGAGTGAATTGGGCAATGGTTTCGCGGAATTGAATGATCCGATCGATCAGCGAGCGCGTTTCGAGGAGCAGATGAAACTCCGTGAAGCGGGGGACGTCGAAGGCATGATGCTCGATGAGGACTTCATCCAGGCTCTCGAGTATGGCCTGCCACCGGCCTGTGGCTTCGGGATGAGCGAACGGGTGTTTGCGGTGCTCATGAATCGCTCCGTGCGTGAGACGGTGATCTTTCCGCCCATGAAAGAAAAGGACTGAAGAGGACGACTAGATTCAGGCTTGCCCCGTTACAACTGAAGGATGATTAGCTCAGTTGGTTAGAGCACAGCATTCACATTGCTGGGGTCACTGGTTCGAATCCAGTATCATCCACATCATGATTCTTGATTCATAATTCTTGTTTCATCTACGAAGTATGCTCGACATCCAATTCATCCGAAACAATACCGATGCCGTAAAAGAAGCAGTGACCGCCAAGAATATGACACTTGATGTCGATGCTTTGCTTGCCAAAGATGGTGAGCGTATTGCGCTCCTTCAGGAGCTCGAGGAACTGCAGTCACTCAAGAATGATATCAATGACCTCATTCAACAGTCTAAAACCGATGAAGAGCGAGCAGAAATTATTGCCAAAGGTAAAGAAATCAAAGTAAAGATTGATGAGCTGGAGCCACGGTTTTCTACTGTAAAAAAAGATTTCGAAGTACTCATGGCTCAAGTGCCCAACATTATTTCCCCAGACACCCCTCGTGGTAAAAGTGACATCGAGAACGTGGAAGTGGGGAAATACGGCGAGATCAAGCAGTTTGACTTTGCTTTACGCACTCATATTGAGCTTGGGAAAAGCTTAGATATTCTAGATTTGGAGCGAGGGACGAAAGTGTCGGGCTACCGTGGTTATTACTTGAAAAATGAAGGAGTACTGCTTGTTATGGGGCTCATGTTCTATGCGCTCCAAAAATTAGTAAGCAAGGGCTATACGCCCATGATACCGCCGACGCTCGTCAAGAGCTTCCCGCTTTTTGGCAGTGGCTATTTCAAAGGCCTCGAGTACGATGGGGAAATTGATGAAATTTATCAGGTAGCGACTTCCGACAAGGAAGTGGATGGCAGTGTTTCGAAAGAATCCAAATTTCTCGTGGGAACAGCTGAACCATCGCTTCTGGCCTATCATGCTGATGAAATACTTGAGGGTAAGAATCTACCACTGAAACTAGCTGGCTTTAGTCAGTGCTATCGGAGCGAAATTGGTAGTTATGGAAAGGACACCAAGGGTATGTATCGAGTGCATGAGTTTATGAAAGTGGAACAGGTAGTTATTGCTTCTGCTGATATCGAAGCAGCCAATACGCTCCAAGACGAGATGCTCGCAATTTCTGAGGAAATGCACCATGAATTGGGGTTGCCCTATCGTAAACTCCAGATCTGTAGTGGGGACATGAGCGCTGGCAAGTACCGTGCCTTCGACCTGGAAGCCTGGATGCCTGGGATGAATCGTTATGGCGAGACAGGGTCAGCGAGCAATTTTCTCGATTGGCAATCCCGCCGGCTCAATGTGAAATACAAAGACGTAGCGGGCGTGAAGAAACATGTCTACATGCTCAACAACACTGCGCTCCCGAGCCCACGTATTCTCATCGCTATTCTCGAGAATTACCAGCAAGCTGATGGCTCTGTGATTGTGCCGCAGGTGCTACGTCCCTTTGTCGGGAAAGATGCTATTACTCCTAAGGGGTAGAATGGAGAGCATCAAATAAAGAATAAATGAAAAAAAGACCCAAAAGGGGTCTTTTTGATTGGTGGCTGCGGAGGGAACACTCACTACTCGCCCTTCGGGCTGTGTTCTATAGGGCTTCCGCCCTCTAGCCCGTTCTGGTCACCCCAAACGGGAAAACACTTGTTTTCCCGACCCCTTTCCTGTTCGATTCCCCCACGCTTCGCATAATAAAACAAAAAAACTCCCAAAAAGGGAGGTTTTGTTGTTTATGGTGTGTGCGGGGGGAATCGAACCCTCGACCGTTGGCTTAAAAGGCCACTGCTCTACCGACTGAGCTACGCACCCAAATTGTCTGCGAGAACCTTTGTATATATTATCCACAAATGAGCTGTATTTGCCTATCCAAAGGAGGTCAGACTGCCTGCCCGCCTACGGAGGGAGTGCCGGTAAAATCAGGTGAATACCCCGTGGCTTGCCACGGAAAGAAACAAACATCAGTTTGTTTTTGAGTCCAGGGCTTTCCTTAGTGTGAGTACCTGTTATTTTTTTTCGTTTGTGGTATAAAGGAAGTGTAGAATCTATTTTCAAATGTATGCAGAAAACATACTGGTGGCGAGTAGCCGTGGTAGTGGTAAGCTTGCTTATCTTGATTGGTTCCTATGTTGGTCCATGTGAGTATAGTTTGGCAAAATGCTACTGGGGGAACTATATTTTAATTACGAGGACACTTTTCCATTTCACTCTCTCCTTTTTAGCACTTTCTCCATTTTTATTTTTTGTGTCCGACAGAACGTTCTCTATTTGGTTACGTTTTTCGGCCATTTGGTTTTTCTTTGCCTCCTTTATTGTGATACTGGCTCCGGTTTCTTGGGGTGGTTGGATGTCATTTGGCCCAACGAAGGATTTTTTCTCGGTTTGGATGAGCATCCTTTTTGTTATCTTGAGTTTCGGGAAAATAGCTTGGGACAGTTTTAGGACACACAAGAGTAGTTACACATCGTAGACATCCGTTTGTTATTCGATGAGAGAAATAGTGTACTCATTATGAGAGTATCTCATTTTCGAAAAGTGGCTCTCCTTGGTAGTTTGGTCATCTTTTTGTTTTTGGGAGGGCATGCGGTTCAAGCGGCCGGGCCGACGGTTGTTACCAATGATGTCGTGGCGCCTGCTACCTGGACCAAACTGGAGAGTCCGTACATCGTCAAGAATGCCATCGTGGTAAAGGCAGTACTCACTATCGAGCCAGGAGTCGTGGTCAAGTTTGATAATAACGCGGCTAATAACTTTCAGGCCGGGATTTCTCTTCAAAGTGATTTTACTGCGGTTGGGACAGCCGGAGAGAGAATTGTTTTCACCTCGGTGTGTGATGATGGTCACGGTGGTGATACCAAGAGCTACTCGGCGCGTTGTAATACCGGACCTGTCAATGCCGAGTGGGCAGGTATCATGTTCAACAACACTACCGCCCACGCCACGATTGAGTATGCTACGATTCTTCGGGCGAGCCGGGGGATTGCCTACCAGACGAACATCCAGACTCTTCCTTATCGTGAGGTGACGGTACAGCATACAGAAATCTCCCAGTGTAGTACGGGAATTTTTCTGAGGAATACCATGCCCGTTCTGTCTTTTAATGTCTTGAAAGAGAACACCTATGGTTTGGAAGTGGCGACTGATATTTCTGACCGTTCACCGGTGATTCGCGATAGTTCATTCCTCGATAACGGTGTCGCAGCGTTCGTCTCTTATCCTGGCTCAACGAACATCGATGCACGATTCAACTGGTGGGGGGATGCTTCGGGACCCTATTTCCAGTCAGCAGATCCAGCGCTGGATAATTCCGGAGGTCTTGGGAATCGCGTGATTCAGCATTGGGTGCAATTTCGTTCGTGGCTTATGGGCGAACCGGACGCCTCGGTGGTCTGTCCGACGTGCGCTTCGAATGTGTTGTTTCTGCCGGGGTTGAAAGCAAGTAAACTGTACAAGAACGATGGGACCAAAGACGGCGACACCCTATGGCTGCCGACGCTTTTCAGTAATGATCTAGAAGAATTGATGCTTGATGAAAATGGTCGGAGTAAGAATGCGGTCTATACCAAAGATACTCTTGCGACGATTCCTTTTGGTAGTTTGTACAGTTCATTCTTCCAAAAACTGGCTACCCTCAAGCACACAGGAACGATCAACGACTATCAGTCTTTCGCCTATGATTGGCGGCAAAACGTAGAAGACATCGTGAGCGATGGGACGCCGTATCCTGAAGGGGTATTACGGAAGCTTGCTCATGATGCGGAAGCCCTCGTCCGCACCAGGAGCGCGAAGTGGCCCGCTACTCGGAGTACCACCGCCGTCTCCTCACCATGCGCCCTGGGGTAACCGGTATGGCTCAGGTATCCGGACGATCCGACCTAGCCTTCGAGGACGAATACCTGCTCGATGTCTTCTATATAGAGAACTGGTCACTGTGGCTCGATATC
>JAYVWV010000026.1:0-16458 GCA_043785755.1 Candidatus Moraniibacteriota bacterium | reverse complement strand
AGGCGTCTCATCGGTGGCCTGCTCCATCTTGGCGGTGTCGACGAGCCAGATGGCTTCTTCCTTTTTGTACCCCTGGCCCTGCACGACGTACCAAATGTCGCCCTTGTAGATGAGCGAGCAGGTTTGGCTTATGTCCATCGGACACTCGCCCCGCATGGCAATCAGGAATCCTTCGAGCTTGGGCTTTGCGGCCTGAACCCCCGAGGAGGACCAGGAGAGGATTGCCAAGACAAAAAACAAACGAAGCAGCGACATGATATTCTCCATGGTAAGGTACTGATGGCGGAGCGTCCACCCGAAGGCGGATGTAACCTTTCAGCGCTCCATTTCTGGTTTCCCAGTCTTTGAGCCAATATCCTCAGAGTTGGCTTAAACATTGAGAAGCTAGGGAACAATAAAAAAAGTCTAACGAATACGTTTCACCGCTAATTTGATTTCTTGCAGGGTAAGTTCGATAGAGATGAGCTTCATTTTCACTTCGGAACTACTAATATCGCTCTTCTGGGCTCGTTTGTCAAGAGATTCATTTTTATGCCTATTTATCGCAATATCATCGATATTAAAATATAATTCCGTACCATCGTTTCGGACATACTTCAATCCACCTTTGCCTGTCGGGTGGAAAAGAAAAAACCTAGTCTCGTGAGGACTAGGTTTAGACTTGTTTAGAGCTTATTTTCAAGTTGTGCGTGTAGAGTGTTTGGACACATTAAGCAATATTCCCACTGCCGCCAAAATTACCGCCAAAGAGGTACCGCCATAGCTGATAAAGGGAAGCGGGATACCGGTGAGCGGGATTAACCCAGTGATTGCAGAAATATTGATAAAGGCCTGAAAAACAATCCAAGATACGATACCGACCGCGAGCAAGCGACCGAATTCATCTGGTGCATGAGTCGCGATGCGTAGTCCTCGCCAGGCCAGAAAAAGAAAAAGTGAAACCACTATCACAGCTCCGATCCAGCCCAGCTCTTCACCAATGATAGCGAAGATGGAGTCCGTGACTGGTTCTGGCAAATAGTTAAATTTCTGCCGACTCTGACCCAAACCCACCCCAAGGAAGCCACCGGAACCGATGGCCAAAAGTGCTTGACTCATCTGGTAGCCATAGCCCATCGGATCATGTTCAGGGTTCAGAAAAACAAGAAAACGCTGTAGACGATAAGGAGCCATCCGGATCAGGATAAAAAGGAACAAAAATCCACTCAAAAAAAGTGAGAAGATATGGAAGATATTGGCTCCGGACGCAAAAAAGATGGCGAGCGCGATGAGAAAAATGAGGCCAAGCGTCCCGGTGTCAGGCTGTTTAATGATGAGAAAACCAACAAGAGACATGAGCGCCAAAAAGGGAACTAAGCCCTCAAAAAAATCTGACGTCTTCGTGCGGCCCTTGTTGGAAAGCCAAGCCGCGAGATACAAAATGATGGCGAACTTCATTACTTCCGATGGCTGGAAAGAAAAAGGCCCAAGGTCCACCCAGCGCGCCGCGCCGTAGACCGTGGTTCCGAATCCCGGGATAAAAACCAGTATCAAAAGTACCAGTGCCAAAAGAAAAATAGGAATAACGAAGCGCTGCCACACCTTGTAATGAATTTTCTGAAAAATAAAGAGGAGTACCAGTCCGACACCAAGCCCGAGTAGCTGCTGCTTCAGAAAGTAATAGTCATCACCAAAACGGACCCGCCCGTAAACAATACCAGCACTGGCCACCATAATGAGGCCAAAGCCAAGGAGCGACAAGACTATAAAAAAGAGAGTGCGATCAAAATGATGAGGAGAGCCTTTCATGATGATATATCATCTGGATCGAGCGGCGTCACAGAATGATCAGCGCGCCATTTTTCTATCTCACCGTGGTGTCCGGAGAGAAGCACTTCTGGCACGCGTTTCCCCTGCCATTCCTCGGGCTTGGTGTACTGGGGATGTTCCAAAACACCGCTCACTGAATGTGATTCTGTCTCAGCACTCTCACTATTTCCGAGCACCCCCGGCACCAACCGTGCTACTGCATCCACCACCAGCATGGCCGGAATTTCACCACCCGTCAGCACATACTCGCCCACCGACAGCTCCTCATCAATCAGAAACTCAGCCACTCGTTCATCTACCCCCTCGTAGCGACCACAGAGAAGAATGAGTCGTTCATAGGTAGCCAAACGCCGGATGTCCTCTTGAGTACAGATTTTTCCTTTGGCAGAAAAGAGGATGGTGCGTGTTTTTTTCGCGGGCGCCGACCCCTTCACCTGGTCTAAGGCTAGAGCAATCGGCTCGACTTTGAGGACCATGCCCGCTCCACCGCCAAAAGGCGTGTCATCTACCTTGTGGTGTTTATCAAAAGCGAAATCACGCAGTTGGTGTAACTGTATCTCAATCAACTGCTTGTCCTCTGCACGCTTGAGCATCGACACTCCAAAGTATGAGGTGAAGCTTTCTGGAAACAGAGAAATGATATCGAAACGCATAGCAAGCTGATAAAAGATGGAACTTCTCTATTGTATCACAGCTTATTTTGCTTGTGGAAAAGAAAAAACCTGCAGGAATCACTGTCCTGCAGGTCATTGGCCACCAGCGAAGCTATTCAAGCTGCTTCCCTGTCCTTCTCTTCGCCCTCCCCAGACTTTGCCCGCATGCAAACAACGGATGGAGTCGACGGTGGCATGACACCCGGAAGCGTTCGAAGCATAGTCTCGGCCGTCTTGAGATCCGGGCCATACCAATAACGCCGGCTCAGGAAGTTGATGAGAGTAGCAACCAGCCACTGCATCAGGAGCCAGCCAAACGCCTGGAAGGGCACAATGGGATCGATGAGCAACTTCTTCGCGATGTAAGCGTTCCCGAGAGCAAAGAGGCCGAGGCGCGTCCAGCAGCGCCATGGGGCGTTGGCTTCGAGCACGCGCGGCTGGACATACAGCGGTTGGCGCCGAAAGGTCATACGGATCTGCTCATAGCGATCAGAGCGAATGCCGGTCGGGTTCCAAAAAAGTGGCGTGAGCAGTATTGAAAATACGATATACCAGTACAGGTGGAAGTGCATTTGACTCTCCTCTGCGCCGTGGCGCTTTCTGTATCCAATTTTCAAAGAATCATACCGCCTTATAAAAAAGCAGTCACCAAGGGGTATCATGGGCACATGCAGGATACCCCCTTGCGACTGCTTCGAAGCCAGTTACGGCTTCGGCAGCGTCTTCACTACTCCATATCACCAAGTACAGTGTTGCGATTGAGGACGAAAGATTTATCTTCCTTGACGCCATCAACGTGCACAATGGTCACCGTCACCGGGACGTCACTCAATCCGGCCTGCTTTTCTACTTTCAAATCATACCACACCTTTTCGATATTTTTTAGTAGCGTATAATGAAATGTTACGGTCTTTTCTGTCCCAAGCGGCACTTGGACCAGAACGCCGAAATATTTCCTGTTGAGGAAGTCACCATAGACCGGCTTGGTCGCGGCATTGTCCACGTCCGTCAGAAAACTGCCCGCCGGGACATAGACACGCAGGTAGGTCTGGTAATCCTTGGTCAACCAATCCTTGGCCGTAGCAGTATGCCGATAGGTTACCGCAAGCGTCGCCTCCGGACTCTCTTTGGTCAGGTCGATAGTGTAGTGAAAGGAGCGTTTGACGTAATAATCACTCTTCCAGGCATTGAGGTTGGCATCAACCAAAAAGAGATAATCACCATGCCAGGTACGATCGAGCGCCCCATCCCAACCAGCCGCCACGACAGCGTTCTGAAGCGATGGATCCGTAAACTGAAGCACTACATCCTTGCGGTGTAAATCATCGAGTAGCACATTGAAAAGTTCGTATTTTTTATTAAGCGGCAATGCTTTGACCTGTCGTAAAATCTCCATACCCAACAGGCCCATGACGGATTTACGATCCCCGGGGGCGATATTTTGCTGGCGATAATTCTGCTCCACCTGGGTTTCCAGATCGATGACGGCACTTTCAGCACCGTACGTCCCCGGATAGCCTTCCAGAGTCACTGGTCCGGTCACGCGCAGGAACGAAGACAAGACATTGGCCGTTACCGCAATAATACCGTCAAAACGCTCGGTCCCCTGACCCATTTCGTAAAATGTTTCCGCCCACTTGGCATTCTCGGGGAAGTCTGGAAAAAAATTAGAATCACGCAGTTTCCAGGAGGGAATCCTGAGCGTTTCCTTCATGGGGTACGGTGGCGCCACCGTGTCAGGAATGCGGCCGTCGAAGTTACCAGTATCATGGACAGCAAAGTCTGTCACAGCCCCATCGCGGATCTTGAGGATACCAAATGAGCTGATAAAGCCACCCCCCGGGCGCAGTTCGAGGTTATTCTGAAAAAGAATAAGAAACACCTTCTCCTCTCCATTGGTATGGAGGAGCGTGTCACTTATAGAAATCACTGTGGCGAGGTCGGTCTTCATTTCTTGTTTGACCGGGAACAGCCCCAAGAGTCGCTTGAAACTTTCTAAACCATGAGTCCGTACCTCCCAAAAGACAAACCAACCGCTCAAAAAAATGAACGATCCGATCACGAACAGCACCCAGAATTTCTTCGAATAGTGTTTCATAGTTGGAGTATCACGAGATGGAGCAACTACTTTCCTCCGGCCAAAAGTGCGTTGAGACGACGTTTGTATTCTTCGACGCTCGGCTCGCCCTGCTTGATCTCGACCTGAGGGGTCACCTCAAGGCTGGTAGGAACATACGGAGCAGGCACATCATTGAGCTGTGCTGTCACGGGAGGAATATCAGCGACTCCTTCTTTGACAGGTACTTCCTCGAATTGGAACGGTAATTCCGTAACTTTGGTTTCCATACCAGGAAACAAGACCTCTGAAGACGAGGCCACTGGCAGATTAGCAGGTGCGGGCGCCTTGGGGGCGGATGAGATAATCTCCTGGCGAATCACTTCTTCCTCGTGTGACATCCCGAAAGAAAGGGTGGTCGGTCGAGTAGGGATAAACTTGCGTGGATCAATAAACGGTACGGCTTCGCCGAGGGAATACGTGGGTTCCATCTTCTCGTGTTTCACCGGCGGAGCAGCCTGGACTGGATGTTCGCTTACCAGCACGCGCTTCCGTTTGGCAAACAACAGAGGTATCACAGAAAGCAGACCAAAGAAAAGCGCCGTTACCCCCAAAGCACTCCCGAAACTGGTCAGGACGTAACGCACCGGATGAGCGAGGACTGGCTTGACGATCGGCTCATCAACAATCCGCAGATCGATATCAGTTTTGACGTTATAATAAAATCCAGCTATTGAAAAAATTTCTTTGACCGTCTCTTCGGACAAAAGTCTGGCCTGCTCGAGTGTCGTCTTTCGAGCAGTCACTGTCAGGACGCTACTCTTATCACTCTGTGTCACCGTCACCGTCTCATTCCAGAGCGCCTTGCGTTCATCTTTCGAATAGTCTGAAAAATCGTCATCGAGAAGATCATTGCGCGCGAAAACACGTTCAGAGAAAGAAAGGTTCTTCGACAATTCCGAGAGGTTGGCCACTATTTCGTCTGTCGTCACGGTTGGTGACTTGGACATGACGAAAACGCGCACCTCAGACTGGTACAGACGAAACGTGTCGAGCCAAAACAAAAGGGCCGCCATCGTCACAAAAAATAACGTCACCAAAAAGGCACGCTGCCAAGGGCTACGCAGGAATGAAGTCTTATTTATCATGGATAGATGCATAGGGTTCTTTCAAGCCTTGCGGATTCAAAACGGCGGCATAGACTTCGAGCGTCTGAGCGGCAATAGCATCCCAACTGTAGTGCTGGTGCACTCGTTCTCTGGCCGACTGACCGAGCGCTGCCACTTCATCACTCCGGTTGATAAAATAAGCCAACTCCACTTTCAGACCATCCACGTCTTTGACAGGGAAATAGGCGCCAGTGTTGGCAATCGCCTCACGATTGGCCGGGATATCACTCACAATCGGCATAACACCATGACCCATCGCTTCCAGAAGGGCAAGCGACAGACCCTCATCTTCCGATGGCTGGACGAAAACATAGGCATGCGAAAAAATCTCTTCAAGCTCTTTGCCGAAGAGTTCACCCGTAAAAATAATGTTCTGTCGGCCACGTGCCAAAAGCGTCAGGAAGGCAACATACTCTTCGGTATGGACCGCCCCGCCGACAATGACCAACTTGAAATTATTGGGGAGTTTATTGGTGTCTTCCAGCTCATTAAAAGCCTTGATGAGATAGTGCAACCCTTTGTGCCGCACCAGCCGACTGACCGACAGAATGTAACGCTTCGGACGAAGTCCCCACTGAGACAAACACTCCGTATCGGTTTCAGATTCCACCTCCGCGCCATTCGGCACAAATGGGAAGGTCTTATGATAACGCTCCTCGGCATAATCTCTCAGCGTTTCACTAATCACGATCGTTTGCTCCGGCATCCGACAAGTCGCCCACTCCGCCCAATGCAGAAATAAGCGCGCCAGAAAATTCCATTTCTGATGGAAATAATCACGACTATGGAACGTAGCCACCACGCGTGTCTTCGGCTTGAGGATCCTCGGAACGATCGAGAAAATACTCGGCCCAATAGACTGGAAATGAATGATGTCGTACGACATCAACAGCGCATGAATCGTCGCGCAGAAGGTGTGAGAGATGGCGTCTAAGTGCTTGGTATTGATACTCGGAACATGAACGAGCCGTACACCAGCGAACTCATGCAGAGTGGCCGGCGTATAGTGCGAGCGTACATAGACAGTCACCTCATGTCCCGAAGCAGCCAAACGAGTCGCCAATTTCTCGACGTGCTTTTCTACCCCGCCTGAGAGAGCTGGGATGCCTTTTTGTCCGATGAAAGCAATCCTCATAGCGGTAAATTATACAACGAAGAAAAAACAAGAGGCGAGAACACCGGTACTAGAAACCGCGAATGGAAGCAGAGAGATTACCAAACCGATTGTTGGAGAAGTGATCTACGTTGACCCCATCGCCGAAGAAAAGATTCTGGAAACCCTGATACCCTGAAACCGTTCGGGCCAGCTTGGCCACGCCGTGCAGCTCGTTATCGGCAAAGGTAGCTTTCTTGAAGCCGATATTGCCGCTTCCGCCATAGGAGTTAATCTCAACTCCCTCATGTTTGTTGCCGAGGAAACTATTCTTCTTGGTCCAGATTTCAGAACCGTCCATCACCATCTTGGCACCACTGCCGCTATTACCATTGAAATGGTTATTTTCCAGCCAGCCTTTGGTTCCAGCCGCCAGATCCAGCCCGTCACTCCCGTTATACAAAACATCCGAGTTGATGAGCACGATGAAGCGCTTTTCGGAATAAATCCCGGCCCGGCCGTTGTCGCGAATAACCGAATGATCAATCAAAACCCGATACTTTTTCTTGGTTGAAGCGCTATCGATATGGATACCGTCACGCTTGTTATTTTTCACTTTGACATTGTACAGATGAGCTTCGGCACCTTCCTTGATCCGCACGCCATGGAGACCATTGCGCACTGTAACGTAAGAAAGCTCCGTTCCGTCCTTCATAATGACAACCGGCTTATCATCATTATCAGCCTTGATAATGACCTTATCGACATCTTCGCGATCGCTTAACACTTTGACATCTGCTGGAATGGTAATGTTCTCTTTGTACGTCCCATTCTTGATACGAACTTCCGTACCACCTTTGGCATGATCGAGGGCATGAGAAATGGTCTGATAGGGATGGTCGCTCGTGCCATCCTCAGCTCCCTCATTGTTATGATCGACAAACACGACTTCATGACCCCCAAAAACCAGCACCGGTACAGCGACCAGCACGACCAAAGCGACCCCGACAAGAACCTCTCGAGAAAGCCAAAAATTGCGAATCTGCATACGGTTTACGTTATAAATTTTAGACCTACCAGTGTATCAAACTTTGGTCGTTTTGTCAAGGCTTGTGTTTTCAGCTAAAATAGAGAGTATTAACCCACTGTTACCGGAAGAATTATGCATCTCGATTCTCTCTTTTCACCCCGCTCCATTGCCGTCATCGGTGCTTCGACGAAGCCTGGTAGCGTAGGACACAGCCTGACAACAAACCTGCTCCGTCATGGCTATGCCGGCAAAGTCTACCCAGTGAACCCAAAGGTCGACACCCTTTTCGATCTCCCCTGCGTTCCAAACATCGCCGCCATCCCAGGCGAGGTCGATCTCGCTATCATTATTATTCCTGCTGCCGCCGTTCCCGAAGCTTTGCGCCAAGCCGGAGAGAAAGGAGTAAAAGCCGCTATCATTATCTCTTCGGGTTTCAAAGAAACTGGCGTAGAAGGCAGCGCCCTCGAAGATGAAATCAAACTCATTGCCCATGAATACCGCATCGCCCTCCTTGGTCCGAATTGTCTGGGTCTCCTCAACCCGAGAATCGGTATGAATGCCTCCTTCGCTTCGGGGATGCCAGAGACTGGATCAATCGCTTTCTTTTCCCAAAGCGGAGCACTCTGTACCGCCCTCCTTGATCTCTCGGCTGGAAAACTCGGTTTTTCTTCCTTCGTCAGCGACGGCAATAAAGCGATCATTGGAGAAAATGAGTTGCTCCGCTTTTTCGCCCAAGACGAAGAAACACAAGTCATTGCTTTCTACAGCGAAGGTCTCAAGGACGCCGAAAAAATCATCGAAACGGGTCGAGCGATTCTCGCCCGTCCTCATGCCAAACCTATCATCGGTCTCAAATCTGGAACGACGATGGCTGGCACCCAGGCTTCTAGTTCTCACACTGGGGCTCTGGCTGGCAGCGACGCCGCCTACCAAGCGCTTTTTACTCAGGCCCGGATGGTGCGCGCGCAAAGTCTCGAACATCTTCTTGATCTCCTGACCGTTTTTTCCGAGAATACTCTTCCTCAAGGAAAGAATATCGGGATTGTTACCAACGCCGGTGGCTTGGGCGTCCTAGCCACTGACGCGGCTGTCCGAAGCGGTCTCTCCCTCGCTCCCCTTTCCGCCGTGACTGAAAAAACGCTCGCAGCTTTACCGCCCGCTGCTTCACGTCATAACCCAGTCGACGTGTTAGGCGATGCACTGGCCGATCGTTACCGGTTGGCCATCACTGCCCTGGCAGCTGATTCGCAGGTTGATATGCTCCTCGTCATCGTCACGCCGCAGACCATGACCCAAGCCAAAGAAACAGCGGAAGCTATCGCCGATGCCAAGAACCACTGTGGCAAACCAGTCGTGGCCGTCTTCGCGGGCCAAGAAGCCTTCACAGAAAGCTTGGCTACCCTCAAACAAAATCACGTGGCAACGTTCTCTTATCCAGAGGCCGCTGCCGAAGCCCTGGCACAACTCGCCCAGGTTGCTACCTGGCGCCAAGAAGCGATGGCCACCGTTTTCACTTTCGATGACATCGACCGCGCCCAGGCGACCGCTATAATCGCTTCCGCACGCAAAGAAGAACGCACGACACTGTATGAAACAGAGGTCTGGGACATCTTGCGGGCTTATGGCTTCCCCTTTCTGCAAAGTGTCTTGGCACACAGCGCAGAAGAAGCCGCCCGGGCTGCACAAAATTTTTCTGGAAAAATCGCCATGAAAATTGTCTCGCCTGATATCACCCACAAATCCGATGCTGGCGGTGTTCTCCTCGATGTCCCGCTCGAGGAAGTCGGAGAAAAATATGAACTCCTTCTCACACAAGTCCGTGCCCACGCTCCAGAAGCCCGTCTCGAAGGAGCACTCCTGGTGGAAATGGCCGCGCCAGGGGGACGGGAAATTATTCTCGGCATGAAACACGAACCGGGACTCGGGAAACTGCTCATGGTTGGCTTAGGTGGCATCTTCGTGGAAACATTCAAGGATGTCGCTTTCCGTTTCGCGCCCCTGACCCAGGGTGACGCGGCAGAAATGATTCAAGCACTCCACAGCCTACCACTCCTCGAAGGATCACGAGGAAAAGATGGTATCAATATCGAAGCCCTCTCCACTGCCATCGGTCGCCTCTCCCAACTCGTTTTAGACTTCCCTGAAATCGAAGAGCTCGATATCAATCCCCTTCTTTGTTTCCCGGACGAAAATGACTTCCGTGTGCTCGATGCCCGCATCCGATTGAAGGGCGATGACAAAGCGTAGTAGAACATCTCGTGACATATTCTCTTCCCCAAAAAGAAAACAGCCGACCGAAGTTTCGGTGGCTGGGGTTGTTTTGTGGAGTGGTAATGAGAACAGCTCATCAGAAGACCGCGGTCACGAGAGCGGCTGGTCCCCGCGAACGACGCAGGATCGCGGCGCGCACCCGGCCAAAGTGCACCCGAGAAAATTCGCGCACGAATTGGAGCACCTCCGCTGGTGATCCAAACTCGCCCCACTGTTCGAAAGGCATGATGCCTTTCTCGAGGCTGACTGACCAGCAGACTACCCGGAATACCCACTCGCCACTCGTCGGGACAAAGACCATCACCTCGCACTTCGCGAGATTGGTTTTGTGATAGCCTCGTTCCGCGGGGTGGAGGTACTTCCCCACCTCATGACCGAAGAGCCTCATGGCTGCCCGAGCGAGAGGAGGAGCTTCCGGACCAGGGGTAATCGGCTCCACCGGGACGTAGGTATCTTCCTGGCCCCGATTCGGCACGTACATGACCGAAAATTCACCCTCCGCCGCCTGGCCGTTCTGACCAAGGCACAGCAACACGAGCATTGCCGAGAAAATCTGAACATTCTTTGACATGTTTGTCCTCCTTTTTGTTCACGAACCGCCATTACTTGGTATCTCAAGGATACCCATGATAAAACCATTTTCTAAAGAAACTGTCAATCAGCACCGAGTGACCTCTTTCACTCGTGCGCTCATCCGGACTTCGAAAGATCTTGGAGACAACGTGAGAAGAGAGCCTCCACCGTCTTTCCGTAGTGCGCGGCACTGAAACGCTCGTGCACCGAAGTTCTCATTGCTTCCGCTGAAAATGTTATTTTTCCTTGAAAAAATTGAGATACCACCTCTCTTAATTGAGAGGGGTCTCCGACGAGCATGCCCGTTTTTCCTGAAATAATAATCTCCGGCAATGCCCCAACTGCCAGTCCAAAAAATGGCTTCCCGGCGGCATTGGCTTCCAGGGCGATAAGGCCGAACGTTTCCGGTAGTGGTGAAGCGCTCACAACACAGGCCGATCGCCCGAGACAGTACTCCACCACATTTTTCGGCTGCTGCCCAATGCACCGAACAAATTTATGGCGGTTCAGGGTACAGCCTGGCTCTATCTGACCAGCCAAGACGAGGGGGATCTCGAGACGCTCAAACAATGCCGCCAGAACATCGGTGCCTTTTGCCCGAGAAAGACTCCCGGCATAAAAAGCGAAGGGGCCAACAGGCAGGTCTAACTGAGAAATAGCCTGATCCGTGACCGGCGCGAGTCGTTCTTCGGAAATGAAATGAGGCACGACGACCAACTTGGCTTCGGGCATACCAGCAGCAAGAAAAACTTGCTTGACGAAATCGCTCGGCACGATGTAGAGCGCGATCGCCCGCTCGTAGAAACGAAACCATGCCTGCCAGTACATGCGCAGGACCAAAAGAAGACGCTTGGTGAAGGAGTATTTTTTAATAAAAAGAAACTGGTAGTACTGCCTCCCCACTGCCGGATAGTAAGCGTCCTTATCCGGAGAAATGAGATTGTAGTCATGGACGGTCATAACCAGCGGGATACCCCGCTCCCGGAGCGGTTTCAGAATTGCCGGGGAAAGCTGGTGATAGATGTTATGGAGATGAGCGATGTCCGGCTGCCATTCGACGAGAAGGGCGCGCATACCTCGGCTGGCTTCGAAAGACCAGAAAAGACGTCCGACACCGATGACACGCTGCCACAGAGTCGCTTCGCCTCGGTGATATCCGACAAAGCGTGGGAAATATTTCTCAAACCGCGCCGGCTTATTTTCTGGATGCGCCATAGCAAACGCCTCCACTTCGTGTCCGCGCTCACGCAGTAATGTTTCGACATCAAAGAGGTGCCGCTCGGCTCCGCGCCGCAGGTAGAAAAATTTGTTGATCTCGAGAATGCGCATAGCAGGATCGTCAATCACGGTGCAACGGAGACAGAATCGTTCTCCTGAGCCAGTGTACATAAAGCTCTCACTAGTCCGAGGGTCAACCAGAAGAAGACACCGAGTAGATTCGTTTCCAAATAGGGCTGCGAGAAAAAGACTAGCGCCTGAAAAAAGAGTAGCCCGAAGAGAACAAAACGCACCTGTCGGAGAAAAGCATCGGTCAGAGTCAGTCGCCACGCTTCTCTCATAAGTGAGAAAAGGAAACCACCGAAAAGGAATAATCCCACGACGCCTGTCTGCATGAGGAGGGCTAGCCAAGAATTGTGCATATTACGCACCTCGACAAATTCTTGGTAATCACCAATCTCCACCGGCACGCTCGCCCCAAAACCGATCCCAAACCAGGGATTGGCCCGAAAGCGCTCGAGGGTGCTCGACCACACAGCGCCACGCCAAACCAAACTTTCATCGGTGTTGTTCCCAATAGATAGGAGACGTTCTTGCACCACCGAGAGTCCGCGACCAAGCGATAGTGATGTCGAACTCGATGAAAAGAGCACCATCCCAAGCACTGCCGTCACGAGGAGAAAGATACCGGGCAATACCAAACGGACACCATACTGGACGATAGCTCGACCATAGATCCTCGGAGACACTACAAAAGCCATGAGGAGAGTGCCGCCGAGCCCAAGCCACAAATGGCGCATAAGTGAACCAAGAACGCCCAGGAGAAGAAAGATACTCCCCCCGATATAGAGCCGTGTCCGTCCACGACCGACCCGCCCCAGCCAGTACGGAAGAGCGAGGAGCAGTGTCAGGAAGCCGAGAGCAAAATAGAATGCATGCGGAAAAGCCAGGTAGCGTGTCCCAGCGGTTGACAGTGGCGTGTATTCTGTCCACAAGCCCCCACCCCGTACCAGGCCAATCACGAGGAAGATGCCGGCAGCAGCGAGTCCCCAAAAAAAGAGCCGTGTGAACGCCACGAGATCAGCGCGCGTACGGAGCAGTCCCCCAACCAGCCACACCAGGACGCCGTAGAAAACGTAATTCTTCCAGGTACTAAAAGCCACTGCCCCGGCACCAGAAGCGCCATGAGACAGCGAAAAGGCCAACAGGACAGAAACGAGGAGAAAGAAGGAGAGAAGCCACGCGTCGTAGGAACGAAGACGGAGAAACTCACTTCTGTGTTTCAAAGAGAGTAACAATCCCGATACAAGACAGGCCCCCAAAATGAGATCGAGCGGATACAATTTATTTGTCGCCTCAGCGATCACGAACGACTCCAGAGTAAAGAAGCGTTCAAAAAAGAGCGTCACCAGAAGGGCTGCCACCAAGCCGGCGCGCGGAAAGAAAAAAG
Source organism: Candidatus Moraniibacteriota bacterium (assembly GCA_043785755.1). Classification (GTDB taxonomy): domain Bacteria; phylum Patescibacteriota; class Minisyncoccia; order Moranbacterales; family UBA1568; genus UBA1568. The sequence continues at coordinate 3,136 of JAYVWV010000026.1, read as the reverse complement.
CCACGCCCACCGAAAGAGGAAGGGTACCTAAAAAGAGTGGGAGTGAGAAACCGAAGACAGCATTAAAAAAAGCGTTGCTCGCTAAAAAGCACACCAGAAAAAAGAGAGCACTACTTTCCGCTGGTCGAGAAAAAAGAGAGTTCATAGAATATGCATCATCAGCTTCATCGTACGTCAAAAGAAGAATGTCACCAAGCGGGCCTACCCATGAGAAAGAATAAGAAAGAAAAAGGACCCCGCATCCGGATGGAATTGGGGCCCGAGTGACAGATCATGGCGTGTTGCGCCATGCCATGGCCCAGGTGTCAGAGCTTGACCACCAGGGCGCCGCCGAGATTGCGACCCACCGCGTCGAGGCGCTGGCAATCGACCGCCAGCCCCCGGAGGGTCGGCTGTGTCGTCTTGTCGTTGCCGCCGCATTCGAGATGCAAGTAGTTGCCGCTGGCGAACTTGAAGTTGAAGCCGTCCTTCATGCCGTCGACAAAGAACACCTTCTTGGTCGTGCCGTCGACCGGGATGACGCTCATGCTGCCGCCCTTGCCCGAACCAACATAACGGGCCACCATGGAGACCGACAGTGTGTCGCTCCAGCTGACCTCGATGGCGTTCTTGCCATTCGTGGTCACTTTCTTGGCCTCGATGACCACCGAGGCCGGTGCCTGGGTGGTGTGAACGACGTCGGTCGCAACCGGCGCCATTGCCATTGCCGTCGTCGTGGGCGTGGGCGTGGGCGTTGCCGACTGCATGGGCGGCGCGACGCAAGCGCCGAGACCAATAAACAGCCCGACGGTAGCCAGAAACTGGCCGATTTTTTTCAAATTGCACATGGGGTCCTCCTAGGGACGTTGCATGCTGACCGGCGAGCAGCCGGGGCACTGGGTTGGAAAAACGACTCGGTCGCATCTGTCACAGACGGATGGACATATCACCATACACCTAACGACGTCATTTGTCAAGAATATAAAAGTGTCAAATTGTGGCTTACATAAGGTGTAGAAAAAAAGAAAAAAGGCGGTCGACATCGTGAGACATCATACCGCCTTTGTTTAAATGCGTTGCATTCGTTGTTGACAGCTGCTACTACCCAGGCCGGAGCGTGTCTTCGAGAGACCGCTTCCCTTTTTATACACCACGGATAACATCTGAAAACAGGAATACGAACTCAATCAGGGGGCAGATTCGCGGGCGATCACTTGGCCAGCCGGGCCGACATAGCGTACCGCCGCTTCATTTGCTGTTTGGACGGCTGTCCGGAGCGTACCGCCGAGTTCCAGACGACAACCAAACAGCGTTGTCCTCAGGTCCCCACGGCTCACTTCCCGGTAGACATCGGGCTGGTTCAGCGAAAGCGACAGGGCCGATCCACACATGACCGTTTCCCGGAAGCGCAGTTCGGCGCCGACCCGCACCAGATTGAGCTGATCCCAATTCTGATGAGCGAGCGTCGCGTAGCCGCGGGTCTGCCAGTCGTCGTCGTGACGGTACTGGGCCCAGGCGGTCAGGCTCGCGGAACCGCGGTCTTGCGGCTGGTCACCTGACCAGGTCGAGGTGATGCGTCCGCCGTGATAATGCCACAGCTCGGCACTGCCCCCGACCATCCATTCGGGACTCTTCTGTTCGAGGTATTCGACGTACAGTCCGGTCTTGTGGCCGTCCTGCTGCATCGCGTAACCCGACTCGGGGTTGCCGCCAGAAGTGTGATCGCCGAGGAAGCGGAGCTTGACGCCCCACCCCGCCGGCAACAACACCGTCTGACCGAACTGGTCGGTTTGCGCCTGGAGGAAATTACGCTTCAGGCCAAACTGCGGCCCGAAGCCCCGCTCGCGCCAGCTATACGCCGAACGCTTGCTTTCCCCTTCGCCCCACATGCCAAACGCTCCCACGCCCAGACGGTAGCCATCAGGCAGAATCGCCGACAGCATGCCTTCTCCATAGCGCCAAGTACCGGCGGCGAGGTTGTTCTTCCACGCCCCGACCCCAGCGATGGCTTCCCATTCCGCTTCGTTGGCCTTCGGAAAGGCCGAGAGCGGTGCGGGAGTGGCCACGGGGTCTGCAATGACCACCTCTGGCACCGGAATTGCGACCGGTGCGGAAGCGGGTGCAGAGACAGGGGTAGGTGCAGAAGCGGATGGTGCGGGCGGCTGAGGCGCTGCCAGCCTCTCATTCCTCTTGACGGGGAAGAAGTTGCAGCAGGCCTTGAACTGTCCGACCATCTGCCCACCGATCTCGCCTTGCTGGTACGCCATGTCCTGCATGACCTTGACCGGACCCTTCCAATAGCCACCCCCGAAGGAGAGGCCGTCGATCATGGTGCCAGCCCTGATGAGACCGCGTTCTTTCGAGACGCCGGCCCACCCAGCTGCTACCGGCCGAGGGATGTTGAAGTCCCGAGACAGGATGGCAATCTGGTCACGCCGGCACACCGCGTCGCCGCCAATATGGTCGAAGACGCAGTAACCGAGCTCGGTCTTGGCGCAGTCGATGATGACGTTACCCGGCAGGTTCTCAAAGTACCCCCGATTATGCGCCAACAACCACTTGGTTTGCGCCTTGCTCACGTCTGTAACGACGAGGTTCAGTCTCTGACCAACCTTGATGCTGTGGCAGTTTCGCCCAAGCACCTTGTAGTTCTCGATGCACAGCTCTTCCCAGGTGAAGGTGTACCACTGCTGGTAGTCCTTCGTGATGCTGATAAGCGTGTCACCACGCTTGACGACGTGCCACATTGGCTTCGGTGCAACCTTCATAAGCTGCACAGCCGGTGCCGAAGCACTGGCCGCTGGTGCTGATGCTGCCGAAGCACTGACGACGGGTGCCGAAGCCAACTGGGCGACAGTCTGCGCGATTCGAGGGTCGGGCTGGGCGATGACAGTCTTTCTGTGAGGAAAAAATGTCATCCAGAATGCCAGCGTCCCGACCGAGAGTAGCACGAGCGCCGCTGCGACGATTTGGTTTCTTCTTGACATTGTTGTCATGGTGATTCTCCTTTGCGGGTTTCAAAACCCCGCCGAGTTGGACCACCTGAGCAGCCCAAACATCGGCGGAGGCCGGGGTTGGACTGACGTGTTTTCTTCATGACGCTCTCCTTGAGGCCACCTGACAGCTCTGCGACCCATGGGTACGCAGTGCTGCCCAG
>JAYVWV010000025.1:0-7984 GCA_043785755.1 Candidatus Moraniibacteriota bacterium | reverse complement strand
ATAGTGGACTCTCGGAGGAGCGGAGAAACAGAGTAGTTTCTGAGATACTAAATGGGAAGAAAAAGTGAAATCCAGCCTTACAAAAGATTCATTAAACCGATTTTCAGGAAAAATGATACGGGGTTGAAACAAGCCTTCTTTCGGGCTATACTGGCTCAAGGTCCTGTTTTTTGTAAGAAGGACAGAAATAAGACATTTTTTGAGACAATATTCTATGGAAGTGTTTGAAATAGAGGGGGGAAAAAAACTCTCAGGCACCATCACGGTTTCGGGATTGAAGAATGCTGCCACGCCGATTTTGGCGGCGACGCTTTTGACACGGGAGACCTGTGTCTTAAAAAACATTCCGCGTATTGAAGACGTCTTCCGCATGCTGGAAATATTAGAGAGTCTCGGGGCGCAGGTACAGTGGCAAGGAGAGCACACGATCGCTATCACCGCGCGGACGCTCGCTATCGAACACATCGATCAGGAAGTGGTCAAACGTTTGCGCTCCTCAGTACTTCTCCTTGGAGCATTGGCAGCCCGCTTTGGTCACTTCGCTATCCGCCAGCCGGGCGGCTGTGTCATTGGCGCACGGCCGGTCGGGACGCATATCGATGCTTTGGAGAAGCTGGGTGTCCATATCACGAGTGACGGTAAAAGCTATGTCGTCGATGCCACCAAGAAAAAGAGTGGCAAGGTGGTGCTCAGAGAATTTTCTGTGACAGCTACTGAGAACGCCATGCTCCTGGCAGCGACATTGCCGGGGACGACGGAAATAAAGATTGCGGCTGCCGAACCACATGTGGAAGATCTCGGGCACTTCCTCGAGAAGATGGGCGCCACAGTCGACGGACTCGGGACCCATACGCTCCGCATCACTGGCAAGAAGCAACTTTCCGGTACGACACACACGATCATGCCTGATCACAACGAGGCTGCTACCTTTCTTATTCTTGGCGCGGCGACGGGCAGTCCGCTTACAGTGGTCAACGCGCGTGAGGAACACCTCGATATCGTTTTGGAAAAACTGCGTGAGTTTGGGGTAGATTTCGCTATCAAGAAGAATGCTATCACCGTGATACCGGCCAAGAAATTGCGGGCCGTGAGTAAAATCGGAACACTCCCTTATCCTGGGGTTCCAACGGAAACCCAAGCTCTTTTTGGCGTGTTGGCCACGCAGGCCGAGGGCGATACCCTTATTTTCGAAACGCTCTACGAGGGGCGTTTCAACTATATTCCGGAGCTGATCAAAATGGGTGCCCGGGCCGATATTTTGAACCCGCACCAGGCCATGATCCATGGCAAGACGCCACTGAAGGGAACGCTCATTAAGAGTTTTGATCTGCGGGCTGGTGCCACTCTCATCATCGCGGCCCTGGCGGCCAGCGGGACCACCGTCATCGAAGAAATTTATCAGGTAGACCGTGGCTATGAACGGATTGAGGAACGTCTCCAGAAAATCGGGGCTCGGATTAAACGTACACAACGTCCATGAAGTTCGACATGAAATCAATGTTTCTCCGTAAAATCGGTATCGACCTGGGAACGGCCAATACCCTCGTGTTTGTGCCGGGACGAGGTGTGGTCATCAACGAACCGTCGGTGGTGGCTATTTCACTGGCGGATAACAAAGTGTTGGCGGTTGGGAATGAAGCCAAGGAGATGCTCGGCCGGGCACCGGATACCATTACGGTCTCCCAGCCGCTGCGTGACGGGGCGATTGCTGACTATCGGGTGACGGAAGCGATGCTTCGTTATTTTCTCAGTCGGGTTGGTGGTCGGGTACGCTTTTTTCGTCCAGAAGTCGTGCTCTCTATTCCGGCCGGTATCACTTCGACGGAACGGCGCGCGGTCATCGACGCCGCGCTCAAAGCCGGTGCCAAAGCCGCCTACGTGGTAAAAGAACCGATCCTCGCTGCTATCGGGGCTGGTATTCCAATCCACACCGCCCAGGGCAATATGATCATCAACATCGGCGGTGGCACTTCGGAAATCGCTATCATCTCTTTGGGCGGCGTCGTAGCAGCGCACAGCGCTCGGGTTGGTGGCAACAAGATCGATCAGGCTATTTCAGATTACATCAAACGCAAGTACAGTCTGGCTATCGGCGACCGGACCGCGGAAGAAATCAAGATGAAGATCGGTTCAGCCATTGCCCAGGTCAAAGAGGATCATATGGAAGTCCGAGGTCGTGACCTGATGGGCGGACTCCCCAAAACGATCAGTGTCTCATCAAACGAAGTGACCGAGGCAATCCAAGACGAGCTGCGGGAAATTATCAACGTCATCAAGCAAGTGCTGCAGGAAACACCGCCAGAGTTGGCAGCCGACATCATGGATAAGGGGATGGTGCTCTCGGGCGGGACGGCCCAGCTCCGCTACCTCGATCAGCTCATTTCCAAGACGATCAATGTGCCGTGTTATGTGGCTGATGACCCGGCCTTCTGTGTGGTCAAAGGCACTGGTATCGTGCTCGAGAATCTGGATGTTTACAAGAGAAGTATCATGCTGGCGAAATGATGACTGCGACTTTTGGATATGGCGCAACGACAAATCCGAAAGGTTAACACGATGAGGGCTCGCCAATCAAAAGCTTCCTTTTTTCTTCTTCGCGTAGCCCGAACATTCGTGACTCGCTTTGTCGAACGGGGAGCTGTCCAGTCGAGACCCTGCCTGCCGGCAGGCATCCAGCACGCTCGACCGTTACCGCCGCGCTCATCACAAATGTTACCGGTCTTTGCGAAGCGAAGAAAAAAGAAATCTTTTGATTGGCGAGCATACACTATGGTTATTGGCATTGATGCTTCTCGCGCGTTTTTGAAACGACGGACAGGCATCGAAGAATATTCCTATCAGGTCATCAAGTACCTGCGTGCTGAGCTGCCTCCTAATGTGGAGGTAATTTTGTATGTGCGCCAGAAACTTTCCTTTGCTCATGGTCGTCTCGTGATGACGACTCCGGAGATTGATTTTGAATTGCCGAAGCACTGGCGCATGCGTGTGTTGTGGGCCCCGCGCTTTTGGACACAGATCGCTCTGTCACTCGAGATGCTCCTCCACACGCCTCATGTCCTTTTTGTGCCGGCTCATACGGTGCCACTCATCCACCCGAAGAAGACGATGGTCACTCTTCATGGTTTGGAATACGAATTCTGTCCCGAGGGCTATTCCTGGTGGGAGAGAATGTACATGCATTTTTCGATCAAGTTTTCTTGCCAGGTGGCGAGCACGGTCATCTGTGTCTCAGAAAATACCAAACGTGATGTCATACAGCTGTACGGTGTGGCAGAGGAGAAGATTGCTGTTATTTATGAAGGATATGAAAAACAATCAACAGCTAACAATCAACAATTAACGAAAGAGCTAGGCACACCGTATTTGTTGTTTATCGGACGCTTGGAGGCGCGCAAGAATGTGGTGCGCATGATCGAGGCTTTTGAGATACTGAAAGAAAAGCATCAGATTCCCCATGAGTTGGTGTTGGCTGGGAAACCGGGGTATGGGTACGAGCGAATCAGACAACAAATAGCAAATAGCAAATATCGAGGAGTGATCATAGAGAAGGGGTATGTTAGCGAGAAGGAGAAATGGGGGTTACTGCGAGGGGCGGATGTTTTTTTGTTTCCGACGCTCTACGAAGGTTTTGGTCTCCCGGTTCTCGAGGCTCAGAGCGTCGGGGTACCGGTGGTAACTTCCAATACGTCGTCATTGCCTGAGGTAGCTGGTGAAGGGGCAGTATTGGTTGACCCCGCAGACTCACAGGCCATCGCGGAGGCCATTTACCGGCTCCTCTCAGACCAGGAGTTGCGGGGTGGTATAATAGAAAAAGCGACCCACAATGTGAGCCGTTTTGGGTGGGTTTCCTGCGCAAGGAATATCAAAGACCTTCTTTTATGACGGAACAGACAGTAAAAAAAGTAGCCCTGGTGCATGATTTCCTGGTCGCTTATGGCGGGGCAGAACGGGTTTTTGAGCAATTGGCCGAGATGTACCCGGAGGCTCCAATCTATACTTTGCTCTATGACCGGGAACGGATGGGGGAGCATTTTCGGGGCCGGGATATCCGTACCTCGTGGCTGGGGAAGTTGCCGCGTTTCATAAAGAAGCGTTACCGATTGTTTCTGCCTTTTTTCCCGGTAGCGGTGGAGGGTTTCGATCTGCGGGAATTCGATCTCGTCATCTCCTCCTCCGGGGCCTGGAGCAAGGGCATCATTACGCGCCTCAATACCACTCATGTGGCCTACCTCCACTCGCCCATGCGCTATGCTTGGGATTACCACGAGGCGTACTTGAAAGAGCTGGGGGCGCGAGGGCGGCGCAACATTTTTACCCGGTTACTTTTGAGTTACCTGCGGATCTGGGATACCCAGGCGGCTTTGCGACCCGATGTTTTGTTGGCGAATTCGCGGTTTACGGCCGCTCGCATCAGGAAGTATTATCATCGTGAGGCAGAAGTCATTTACCCACCCGCATCGCTTCGTGAGCAGGCTCACTCGCGAAACACAACTGGCATGCCCCGGAGCGACTCTCAGAAGCGGGAATATTTTGTGGTTGTTTCTCGACTGACTCGTTCCAAAAAAGTGGCCGCGGTGGTTGAGGCGTTCAACAAGCTTGGTCTGCCACTTGTCATCGCTGGTACAGGTCCAGAAGAAACGACTCTCAAGAAAATAGCCGGGCGTAATATCCGTTTCGTCGGGTTTGTTACGGACAGTGAACTGGCTGAGCTGTACCGTGGTGCGCGGGCGCTCATCTTTCCTTCTGAGGAAGATTTTGGCATGGTGGCTGTCGAAGCCTTGTCCTTTGGGGCGCCGGTCATCGCTCTCGAATACGGCGGTATCCGTGAGATTGTCACGGCTGGCGCCATGGGAGAATTCTTTCATGTTGCTGAGCCGGAGATTATTGCTGAAGGCGTGCGTCGCTTCCTCGAGCATGAGGGACAGTATGATGTGGCGCTGATGCAGGCGGCGGTGAAAAAATTTAGCACGGAGAATTTTCAAAGTGGGATGAAGAAGAATCTGGGATAGCGGGGGGTATCCTCTCACTGAACTTTCCTTTTCCTACCCTTGCGTGTCCGCCCGCTTCGCCAGAGCCTTAGCGCGGCGAGTCGAACATTTCTCGCTTACTTTGTCGAACAGGGGACTGTCCTGTCGAAACCATCGGTCACGTCCGACTGTTACCGACAAGCTCACGAGAAATGTTACCCGCCTAGACTCGGCGAGGCTGGCCGACGTCACATCGGGAGTACAGAAAAGAAAAGCTTAGTGAGAGAATTCCGTTATTGTTGAGCGCAGTGTAAGATGAAGAGCCTATGGACACCATCGGTCATCATAAAGAACGAGAGGCGCTACGGGAAACGGTTCTACGCGGGACGACGGCTCAGGCGTATCTTTTCGTTGGTCCGCGCGGCGTGGGGAAAAGTCTCTGTGCTCTTGAGTTTGCAGCATTGCTTGTGCGCGAACCTGATTTCGAACCGAGCGTGGACAAACCGCATCCTTTCGATGTCCTGATCCTGCGTCCGCATGAAGAAACCAAACGGGGCGTGACCAAGACCAAGAATATTCCGGCGGAGAGTGTCCGTGAGACGTTTCCCTTCCTCGATCGTTTCCCTACCGCGGGCGGGTTTCGTGTCCTCATTATCGAAGATGCTCATCGTTTGTCTGAGACGGCGCAGAATGCATTGCTCAAGACTTTAGAAGAGCCACCATCAACGGCAGTGATCATTCTGGTGACCCATGAGTTGGGGGCGCTACTCCCAACGGTTCTGTCGCGCGTCAAACGAGTGGTATTTGATTTTGTTCCGGAAGAGACGCTTCATTCTGATGTGGTCAAGCGGTTCACATCCGAGGAGCTTCAGACCATTGCTCCGTTTTTTTTCACTCTGGGCCGCCCGGGTATGGTTCTTTCGGCCCTGCGTGACCCGGCGGGTTTCGCGGTGGAGCGGGAACTGCTCTCACTATTGTTTCGCCTCTCGACCCTCTCTCTCGCCGAGCGGATGCTCCTTTCGGAGAAACTGGCCTTTGATACGGGGCGGGCGCTTCGGTTGCTGGAGTGGTGGTTGCCTGGCCTTCATGCTCAGGCACTGCGCGTCACGGAAGCGAGAATGACGAAGCGGTACTTCTTACTGTTAGCAGAAGCAGCGGAGACGATGCGTCTTCTTAAAACAACACAGAGTAATGTTCGTCTGCTCTTCGACAAACTTTTTCTGGCGGTATAATCGTTGTTTGTGACCCTGATATGCGTTTTTTGTGGAAATCACAACTGCCGACTGAGCGGGGGAAACTTCTCCCAAAGAAGAGTCCTGAACGGAGTCGTATGACGCGCAAGGAACGCCTAGCTATTCGTGTCAAGAAGACAACGCGCTCCTCTTTCCTGGTTATTTTCTTGTGGCTTCTTTTTTGTGGGACTCTGGTCTATCTGGTCCTTTTTTCTTCTTACCTGGCACTCGCCCCATGGCATGTCAGTGGACTTTCATTGGTGAATGAAGATGACATTCGACAGACCGTCGATGAACAGCTGGCACACAAGTATTTCGGAATATTTGACCGCAGCCGTTATTTCCTGGTGCGGCCGGAAGCGCTCGTCAATACCCTGAAGGAACGTTATCCACTTTTGAGAGCGGTCACGGTCCGGCGCACGTTTCCTGATGGCCTGGAGATTGTGGTCGCAGAACGGGAGTCGATCGTCTCGTGGTGCGTGGCAGAAAATTGTGCTCAGGTACTCGAGGATGGAGACGTCATCCCGACGACTGCGGTCTATCAGAAAGAGGAAAATCAAGCGCGCACGCTCACCCTTCGGGACGAGAGTAATCAGCCACTCCGCTATGGAGCAGGGGTTTTCAGCAGTGATTTTGTGCCTTTTATTTTGACGCTGCGCCGTTCATTGCAAAATGATTTTGGTCTTGTTCCGGAAAGCGAAATGTTCTTTGCTTCGCGTTTCGCTGAGGAACTGCGCCTTAAGACGGATGCTGGGTATGAAGTCTATTTCAGCACACGCTTTCTACTTCAGTCCTCGCTCTCCGCTCTCCATTTGCTTTTTGATGAAGAAATTCCTGTGGCACAGCGTTCACAACTGCGCTATATTGATCTACGCACCGAAAATCGCATTTTCTATTTGTATCAGGATGGCGCCGGACAGCCGCAGGAAGTTTCTGTTCCGAGCAAGCCGGTGTCAGTAGTGAAGTTGTCAGGAGAGAAGAAAAAAAAATGATGCTGCTGAAGAAACAAAAAAGGAGCCGCGCCCCTTTTTTTTGCTCTTCATTTTTTTTGCCTGAGGGCTATTGCCCGGCAAGATCAGCGGCGCTCACGTAGTAGATCAAGAATGAATCACCGGCCCGGGCTACTGGCGTCTTATCTTTGAGCCAGGTGTAAGTGTCTTCTCTGGGCAGAGACTTTTTGTGGAGGCTTTCCTGGTAGAAGAATGTACAAATAGCATACCAGCCTGGTTCGATAGGGCGGCGGCCACCCCACCAGGGTGTATATTTGTCGCCGAGATAGTACTTAGGGTCGCTTCCGCCAAAGTAGTCGACACGGATTTTGTCGATAGGTGACCAAGTCGGGTATTGAGCTGTCAGTTCTCTATGTGCGGAACCGACTAGTGAGAGGCAGTCTGGTGATTTCGTGATTTGTCCAACGCATGAATTGTAATCATCCACCCAATCTTTCAGATGTTTCAAATCTTGCCCCCAATCGTAATTAGAGTCAGTGGCGTAGTGGTAGCCCTGGCTGTGGCCACCGGCGGCAGCGTTGAAATAGGAGAGGTAGCCGGGGTACGCGAGGACAGGGATAGCGAGGACAATGAACATGAGGATGCCTAAGAGGATAGAAATCAGTTTCCGATTGATGGACTCCTCCGCATGACGCTTGTAGAAGTCGGCGAGTGTGACGGCGACCAGCATGTAGAGGAAGGGGAGGATGGGGAAGAGGTGGCGAAAGCCGATGTTCAAATTGCCCGTGATACTCACATAGGCGTAGAAGAGGACGAAAAAGACGGACAGGTATTG
>JAYVWV010000024.1:0-15727 GCA_043785755.1 Candidatus Moraniibacteriota bacterium | reverse complement strand
AGCGCGATGAGATTAAGATCGAGGATGTTCCATTCTAACGAAGAAGATGCCGGATGTTTGTTACAAGATATCTGATATATCACTTATCACTTATCACTTATCGTTTATCCCTTATCACTGACACTATGGAAGCCGCAATGAGTAAGAAATTGGCCAGTCTCGATTACAAGGACGCCTATTTTCTTCGCAAATTTCTCAATTCGCAGGGCAAGATGTATCCGCCCAAGCGTCATGGTCTCTCGGCCAAGGAGCAGCGTGCTCTGGCTCGGGCTATCAAACGCGCCCGTTTTATGGCACTGATCCCGTACTTGGTGAGATAAGTAAACAACTCACAACCAGCAGAAAGTAAACAGCGCAGTAGGAGAGGTAGCCGAGTTGGACTCTTCCTGCTGATGGTTGATTGCCTTTTGTTCATTGAAGTATGCTCGGACTCACAGATATAAAAACAGGCCGGACGATTATCCACAATGGTGAACCGTACCTGGTATTGGACTACCTGCATTCGATGATCGGTCGGGGTGGGGCAGTGATGCGTACCAAATTGAAAAACCTCCTTTCTGGCGTCATCATTGACTACACTTTTTCTGGTACCGATAAAGTCGATGAAGCAGAAATGTCCAAGTCGCATGCCCAGTATCTCTATCACGAGGGTGATGAGTACCAATTCATGGATACGGCGACGTATGACCAATTTTTCTTGAATCAGGAGAGTTTAGGTGACGCTATCAAGTATCTGGTGGAAGGAACCGAAGTGAGTATCCTTAATTGGAATGAGCGTCCTATCAATATCGAGGTGCCAGTCAAGGTAACTCTCACCGTGACTGACGCCCCTCCAGGCATCAAGGGCGACTCGGTGTCGGGTGGCGACAAGGTGGTCACGCTTGAGACTGGTATCCAGATAACGACGCCGCTCTTTGTGAAGGCGGGTGATCGCGTCATCGTCAACACTGAAAAAGGGACGTACGTCTCGCGTGCCTAGGGAGGTGCGGAAGAAGCATTTCTTGCCCGGATTTTTTGAAAATAATGGCTTTGTAGAGGCTCGTATACCACCGATAAGGGGGTTGCTTTTTTGTCAGAAAAAAGCTAGAATGAATTGAGAAATTGAGGGCGTGTACTGGGGGTTTTGTGTGATTTTCCGTCTTTTCCGATTCTACTATGTCGCTTTCAGCCTATCTGTGGGGAATCCGCCTCTTTGTCTTGCTCTCGTTTGCAGCGTGGCTGGGTATCGTTCTTGCTATCGATCCAGCTCAGGCGGGACCGGTTGGTATTGGACTTTTCTTTGTCAGTCTCTTCGCGTTATTTCTCAGTAGTCTGACGCTCTTCATGACGTGGGTGTACCGTCGAGCACTCGGCGCGTTGAGTGCCGCCCATCATTTGGGTGGAGCCTTTCGTCAGGCCCTGCTCGGCTCTCTGTTTCTGGTGCTGCTGGTGTTCTTTCAGATGAAGCAGATGCTTATTTGGTGGGATGCTCTCCTTCTCCTCTGTCTCGTACTCCTTCTTGAATTCTCCAGTCGCCATCTTTTTTTCCATGATGACCAAAACTAATTCCTATCACTCAAGCGAACACTATGGCCAAAAAGACTGATACTTCTTCTTACGGTGCCAGCTCCATTCAGGTTCTGGAAGGACTCGACCCAGTACGCAAGCGCCCGGGTATGTATATTGGTGGTACCTCGCTTGAGGGTTTGCAACATCTCGTCTGGGAAGTGGTTAATAACTCGATCGACGAGGCTATGGCGGGGCACTGTGATGAGATTACGGTGCGCCTCCTGCCTGATAATTGGGTCGAGGTAATCGACAACGGTCGTGGTATTCCGGTTGATATCCATCCTCAGACCAAGAAATCGACTCTGGAAACAGTGATGACCGTGCTCCATGCTGGTGGGAAGTTCGGTGGCGGCGGGTACAAGATTTCCGGAGGATTGCACGGCGTGGGCGTGTCGGTGGTGAACGCCCTTTCTGTCCATACCAAAGTGACCGTCGAGCGTCAGGGGAAGATATGGTTTCATTCCTACAAACGTGGCAAGCCGGAAGGTGTCGTCAAGCCGATTGGTAAGTCAGACAAGACCGGGACGACGGTGGCTTTTCAGGCTGATCCGGAAATCTTTCCCGAAATCAGTTACTCTTGGACGAAGATCCTCGAATATCTCCGTTACCAAGCTTTCCTCACCAAGGGTGTGCGCATCAAAGTAGAGGATTGGCGCGCTGTGGGGAGCGAGGAAGAAAACTACAAGGTCAAGCATCACGGCCTCTACTTCGATTCCGGTATTATTTCCTTCGTGAAGTTCCTCAATCGTAAGAAGGCAGTCAAAAACCTCACTCCTTTTTACGTGGAGAAGACCGTTGATGATATCAATGTGGAAGTGTCGCTCCAGTTCACTGATGGCTTCAAGGAACATCTCTTTGCCTTTGCGAACAATATTTTAAATCCCGGCGGCGGAACCCATGTCACAGGCCTCAAGATGGCACTCACTCGGGTGCTGAATGATTATGCGAAGAAGAATAACCTCTTGAAGGAGAAGGAGGGTTCTATGACGAGCGAGGACCTGAGTGAAGGGTTGACGGCCGTGGTGTCGGTCAAACTGGCCAACCCGCAGTTCGAGGGACAGACCAAGGATAAGCTGAACAATAGTGAAGTGCGGGGCGCCGTGTCCTCTGTCACCGCGGCAGGCCTGGTGGAATTTTTGGAAACCCATCCGGCTGATGCCAAGGCCATGATCGAGAAGTGTCTCTTGACGGTGCGGGCGCGCATTGCTGCTCGGGCGGCCAAAGACGCTGTGCTCCGCAAGGGAGCGCTCGAAGGGATGACGCTCCCAGGGAAGTTGGCTGACTGTACTAGTCGTGATGCCAGTCGTTCTGAGGTCTACATCGTCGAGGGAGATTCGGCCGGTGGTTCGGCCAAGCAGGGACGCAACCGCATGTTTCAGGCTATTCTGCCATTGCGCGGCAAGTTGGTTAACGTCGAAAAAACGAGTATTGATAAAGTGGTGAAGTCCGATACCCTGAAGCCGATCATCATTGCGCTCGGAGTGGGGATTGGTGAGACGTTTGATATTACTAAACTGCGCTATCACAAGGTGATCATCATGGCTGATGCCGACGTCGATGGATCACACATTCGGACGTTGCTTCTGACGTTCTTTTATCGTTACTTCGAAGAGCTGGTCCGCGGGGGGCACATCTTCATCGCTCAGCCACCGCTGTATCGTCTCCAGAAGGGCAAGGACGTGCGCTATGCCTATACCGAAGAGGAAAAGTTGCGTATCATTGAAGAAATGAAAACCGCCGCTCTTGCCAGGGCAGCTGCCAAGAAAGATAAAAAAGCAAAGTTGGCGGAAGCGGCTGGTGAAGAGGTGGGAGAGGAAGGTATCACCGATGCCAATAGCGAAATGGTGGCCGGTGTTTCGCTTCAGCGCTACAAGGGTTTGGGAGAAATGAACCCTGATCAATTGTGGGAGACCACCATGAATCCTGATAATCGGGTGATGCTCCGGGTAACCATCGAGGACGCTGAGGCCGCTGATGAATTGTTCGACATCCTGATGGGCAGCGAAGTCGAACCACGCCGTCGTTTCATTCAGACCTATGCCAAAACCGTCAAGAACCTGGATATCTGATGCGAGATAAGTGATGTAAGATAACTGATGAGTGATTATGAAAGGAACGGTTGTGCGGTTGCCGGAAGACGCGCCGAGAGTCGATGAGGTTTATCAGCACTACAAGGGCGATGCATACCGAGTCAAGCTTCTAGCGCTTCATTCTGATGACGATGAGTGGATGGTTGTCTACGAGCCGCTCTATGAAAACCCTGATGCACCGTTCTTTACTCGACCGCTCCGTGAGTGGCGGGAAGGTGTGGAATGGGAGGGGAAGCGTTTTTCACGTTTTACCCTTGCTTGACCGGACGGGTCTTTCCTGGTAGGATACTTTTACTCAAAAGTTGCTTCGAGGGAGCTATTTTTGTTAGTATACAGACATGAAACTGCCACTTGAAAATATCCAGTCGTTCGTCCGTTGTCCGGTATGCAACAAGAAGTACCGGCCGGCTAAGATGCTGGTCATCGATGAGGATGACAAGCGGACAACGCTTCATATGACCTGCGAGAGCTGTCGTGCCGCCACGATTGTTTTCGTTTCGCTGGGGCAACTGGGTGTGGTCAGTCTCGGTATTCTGACTGATCTCGAGCAGAGTGAAGCGCGCCGAGTGTTCCAGGGTGAAGCAGTGACAGCTGACAACGTCATCGAGGCGCATCAATTTCTCAAGCACTACACGGGCGGTGTCGAAGCCCTTATCTGATACAGAGAATCGTCTAATCCGGCAACATTTTTTTTATGGCCGAACTACAACTGACAGTCACTGCGCGGGAGAAAGTCTCCGGCACCAAATTGAATCAGGCGCGCAAGGAGGGGAATATCCCTGCCGTTATGTACGGGCACGACACGACGCCGCAGATGTTCTGGGTCAAAGCCCTGGCCTTCGGCAAGATATTTGCTCAGGCTGGCGAGTCGAGTATTATCACGCTGGCCCCCGAGCAGGGGAAGCATGCCAGTGTCATTGTCCAGGATTTGGCCCACGACACCATGACCAATCGCGTTTCACACATCGATTTCTTCCAGGTACGCATGGACGAGGAGCTTGAGGCACGCATCCCGCTCGAGTTTGTGGGGGAGTCACCAGCTGTTCGGGAGATGGGCGGTATCTTGGTGAAGACGTTGGAAGAAATTACGGTGAGTTGTCTTCCGAACGATCTGCCACACTCGATTGCTATCGATCTTTCTCTACTCAAAGATTTTTCTATCCGCATTCAAGTCAAGGATCTTGTTATCCCCAAGGGAGTGCGAGTCTTAGCTGAAGAATCAACGACCGTCGCTCTGGTGGAAGCCCCGCGCACTGAGGCTCAGATGGCGGCCCTCAATGAGAAGGTAGAAGGAGATGTGACCAAGGTAGAAGGTGTGGTCAAGGCTGTCGAACCGACGACACCAGGTAGCGCCGAGACGAAGAAAGAAGGTAAGAAGGAAGTGAAGAAGTAATCTTCTCTTGCAAAAAACAGAAAGCCCGAGGGACTTCCCTCGGGCTTTTGCTTTATTGGGGGGCTATTGTGTGTGTAGACTACTCAAGAGTATTTCCTTCGTGTCCGTCGAACATTTTTGACTTGTTCTGCCCGCTTCGCCGGAGCTTCAGCGAGGCGAGCCGAACAGGGAGCTCATTGGTCGAGACCATCCCTACTCACTCGACTGTTACCGGCTCACTCATCAAAAATGTTACCGACGTCACATCGGGAACAGAAAAGAAAATATTCTTGAGTAGTTCCTCTGAAGCAACGTCTACCCAATCCGCTTGCGCAGGATATCCTCTACCTCCGGAAAAAGCTTTTCCAGGGCCGTCAGTTCTTCGGAAGAAAAATTTTGTAGGACGAAATTATGCGAGTCCATGCAGGCACCGGAGTGGGCTGTGGGTCGGCCGATACCGAGGCGGACGCGGAAAAAATCTTGGGTGCCAAGCTTCTCGATGACATCACTCACGCCATTGTGTCCGGCAGCGCGCGAGGAAGAGGTGACTTTGAACGTACCGGAAGCGATGTCGAGGTCATCGTGGATGACGATGATATCTTCGGGGGCCAGTTTGTAGAAGTGGACGAGCTGACTGACGGCCGTACCGGAAGCATTCATAAAGGTTTCTGGTCTGACGAGCAGTACTTTTTCTTTGCCGACTTGACCCATGCTTACCTCAGCCGACATTTTTTTGTCATGCTGGAATGTTTCACAGCCCCATTCTTTTTGTAGGGAGTCGAGGCACAAGAAACCAGCATTGTGTCGGGTCAGATGATGATTGCTGCCAGGGTTGCCCAGGCCGATGATGAGTTTCATATGTTTCTTCGTTGGAGTTTCACGATACTTATTTCTTTCGTTTCGGTTGGGGCGGGAGGGCTTCGGAAAAAGTCATGTCATCCTCGGGGCTTTGCCCCGTTGTGTTTTCAGTGATGGAAAATGCTTCTCGCAGATCTCTTCCGATGATGAGAGTAAAATCGGTAGGAGTCTTTTGCGGGAGGTCAGAGGGCAGGAGAGAGGCTTCCGAGAGGGAAAACTTCTCAAGAAGAACGTCCAAACTGAACGGCTTGGTCAGTCCAGTGTGTGCTCCCATGATACTCTTTTCTGGCCGATTGTCCACCACCGGGAGAGGGAAGACCGTGACCTGGGAAAACCCTAGTTCTTCTCGGGCGAAGGCAGCTATTTTGTCGGCAGCACCCTGATCACCTTTCATGAAAAAGAGGGTCAGTGTGGCATTCTCATTTTTGACGGCCTGGAGACGCTCTATCGCTACATTTCGTTCGAAGATATTTTTGCTGACCTCTTTTAATTCGCTCCAGTTACCGACTCGGGGCACGAGGATGAAGGCGGCGATGTCACCCACCTGGAGGTGCGAGACGCGCAGGAGACTCTCCTTGTGCCAGGCATCGACGACAACGTTTGTGACATTTTTCGTATCGAGCGTGTGAGAGAGTTCCAAGAAGCGCGCCATGTCTTCAAGCGACATATCGGTTTTGACACTTTCTCCTAAGGTGTCGATGAGACGGCCGACCGTTATCACATTGAAGAGTGTGCCAAGGGAGAAGACCTTGTTTTTGAATGCCTGAATGAGCTGTTGCTGGCGTTTGGCTCGACCGAAGTCTCCCTCGGGATCATTGTGGCGTTCACGGACGTACTTCAGGGCTGTGGCGCCGTCTAAGGTCTGCCAGCCTTTTTTGATCATGAAGGGCTCGTAACTGTAATTCTTTCCTGGATAGCGTGGATCATTGAAGTCACGGACGACATCGAGCGCGATCCCACCCACGGTATCGATGCCCTTTTCAAACCCATCAAAGTCGAGTGTGACGAAATAGTCCATTGGTTGACCAGTGATTTCTTCGATGGTCTGCCTGAGCGGCTCGATACCGGTTCCGTCAGAAAGTCCGGATTGATAGACCGCGTTCAATTTGGTCGCATAATCGCTCTGACCAATCGGCACGTAGAGATCACGTGGCAGTGAGAGCAAGGCTATCTGTCGAGTCTCGGTGTTGATGCTCATCATCATCACGGTATCGGTGAGATTCTTGCCGGGGTAGTGTTCTCCGGCTCGACCAAGGAGCAAGATGTTGATGCGACCTCTTTCTTCTCCTTTGAGGGCTGGCAACTTTTCACTCAAGAAAGCGCTGGTGAAGTTTTTTAATTGACTGATAAAAGAATGGGGGGTGGCATTTTCAAATTGCATCTGTTCGCCAGAGCGGACACTCTTGATGAGAATAAAAGCCGCTAATCCGGCGATCAAGAGGAAGCCAGTGAGAAGGATAAAGAGGAGGGGGCGCAGGCGTGGGCGTGCGGAGCGCTTTTGGTCACGAGGAAGTGGCGTCCTCGGCGTGGTGGGAGCCGTCACTACGGGCTCTGGAGGAAGGATGAAGGGCCGTGGTGTTTGGTGGGGAGGCGTTTTTCGGAGAGCATCCATGAGAGGAGAGTGTGTTTAAGGGACGGATATCGGGTGAAAAATGGGAGTCTTGCTCTTGGGCGAAAAATATGTTAGAATAGGATTGTTTTTCATTGAAAAGCGCTCGGGAGAACACTTTTTAGACCATATGAACGAACCCATCGGCAATTCGGAAAAAAAAGAAACACCGGCACAAGAGGAATATCTGGGTCTTGGTGGGCTCTTGGCAGAAATGCTCCGCGTGTTTCTTCTGGCGGTTGTTATCATTATACCGGTTCGGGTTTTTTTGTTCCAGCCGTTCTTTGTTCAGGGGTCAAGTATGCAGCCGAACTTCCAGGATGGTGAATACCTCGTCATCAGCGAATTTGGCTATAAGGAGACCGCCATCGGTTGGCCGGGGAGCTCCTCTACTGTCTCTGTCATGCCGTTTAAGGAGCTGGCGCGCCAGGAAGTCGTGGTGTTCCGTTTCCCGAAGAATCTGGAGGAATTTTTCATCAAGCGCGTGATTGGTCTGCCGGGCGACTCCGTAGAGATCAGGCGTGGGCAGGTGCTTATTTTCAACAAAGAGCATCCGGAAGGCTTTGTCCTTGATGAAAGTGCCTATCTCGGGCGTGAAGTGGTCACGAGTGATATGGCGCGTATCGAACTCTCGGCTGATCAATACTTCGTCATGGGGGACAACCGGACCGCGAGCTATGATTCACGCATGATTGGTCCCATCAACAAGGATAAGATTATCGGACGTGTCCTCTTGCGAGCCTGGCCGACTGGCCGACTTTCTTGGTACTAAATATTTTTTCATTACCCGTAAACAGCTACTGCTATGCCACAGAAGAAAGCTCAGTCTCCGAAGGTTGCTCATGGCACCAAGAAGAGTCCCGAAAAGAAGGTGGTGGTTTCGCAGGAGGAGGCGCCGAGTAAGGATGCCGCTCCGAAGAGGTCCGCACCCGTGAAGAATCAGGAGGAGCTCCTTTTGCAGACGCTTCGGGGTATGCGCGATATCTTGCCGGACGAACAGCCCTATTGGGAGCGCGTACGACGAGCACTCTCGAATACCGCGCAGGAGTATGGATTTCAACGCATCGATTTGCCGATGGTGGAGTTCGCTCATCTCTATCTGCGGACCATCGGAGAGGGGACTGACATCTTGGATAAAGAGATTTACCTTTTTAATACCCGCGGTGGGGATCGCGTGGCGCTCCGTCCCGAGATGACGGCCGGTTTGTGTCGGGCCTATATCGAACACGGCATGGGTGTTCTCCCGAAGCCAATCAAGCTTTTTACGATGGGGCCGGTTTTTCGTTATGATCGACCACAAGAAGGTCGCTACCGCGAACACTGGCAGGCCAATTTCGATATGTTTGGTGAACATGACCCGATTCTCGATGCCCAGACCATTCAACTGGCCTACCGGGTGGTCAGTCAATTGGGACTGAAGAACATCGAGTTTCAGGTCAATAGTATCGGAACGCCCGAGTCACGCCGTGATTATGAAAAGGCTTTAGTACGCTACTTGGAGGCGCAGAAAGGCAAGCTCTGTCAGAATTGTCGCGAACGGCTGACGAGTAACCCAATGCGTATCCTCGACTGTAAGGAGGATAAGTGTATTCAGCTGACGGCCCACGCCCCGCAATCAATTGACTATCTCGACCAGGAATCACGCGAGCACTTCAAACGTCTCTTGGAGTACCTCGATGAATTGGAGCTGCCCTATACGATCAATACCCGTCTGGTCCGGGGACTCGACTACTACACTAATACTGTTTTTGAAATTCGTTCGACTGATAAGGATGGCAAAAACTATTCGCTTGGTGGTGGTGGTCGGTACAATCGTCTCATCGAGAGCTTGGGCGGTGAACCGACGGCGGCTATCGGCTTCGGCTTGGGATTGGATCGGATCGTGCTTGAGATGAAGCGGACCCAGGTCAAGCCACATCAGGAACCGAAACCACGTGTTTTTCTCGCTCAATTGGGTGATATGGCCAAGAAGAAGAGTCTGCGTCTGTTCTCAGCGCTCGAGAAAAATGGTATCCTCATTGCCGAAAGTTTTGGACGTGGTAGTCTAAAATCACAGATGCGGGTCGCCAACCGTTTGGGTGTGGAAGTGACCATTATCATCGGTCAGAAGGAGTCCCTCGACGGTACAGCCATCGTCAAAGATATGGTGTCGGGGACACAGGAGACCGTGACCCAGGAACGTTTGGTAGATGCGGTGAAAAAAATCCTGAAGACCAACGTGACGCTGAATGTCTAAGCGTCCGAGGAAGTGAGAAAGACGCTATGAAAACAGTGTTTGAGAAAATACGTGATCGGGAGATTCCAAAAGAGTTCTTGTACGAGGACGATGAAGTGATGGCGTTTTATGATAGCCACCCCATCGCCCCCGTGCACGTCCTGATTGTCCCGAAGAAGCGCATCGAAAGTATCGCCCTTTTGGAGGATGGCGATGTGCCGGTGGTGGGCAAGATGTTCCTGGTAGCCAGGAATATCGCCCGGGACTTGAATATTTCTGAAAAAGGGTATAAACTGCTCATCCGGGTTGGGCAAGACGGTGGGCAGGAGATAGAGCATTTGCATCTGCACCTCCTGGGCGGTGCTCGCCTGAGCGAGAACATTCACCCTGTTAGAAGTTTGGATAAATGAATCAGGTACCTCCGAAGCGATAGCGGAAGGGGCGTATTTGAGACTTGAGCACATGTGGCAAACTTCTAACGGGATGAATCCCGTGTAATGACTGATACTTCTTCCCGAAGGGAAGAAAAGATTTGAAAGGAGGTTTTTGTATGATCCAAGTGAAAAGGAAAGAACGGGAAACGGCAGAAAGTCTCATTCGCCGTTTTTCACGGCGCGTACAACAGAGCGGTGTGCTCAGACAAGTACGCAAACTCCGCTTTCGTGCTGAGGAACAGAGCCGCGAGAAGCGCCGGGCCGGAGCTCTCTACAAGGTGAAGATCCGCAAGGAAATCGCCCGTTTGAAGAAGCTCGGGAAGTTCGACGACGAAGCGCTCCGTGATATTAAAAAAAGAATCTAACATCTTTGCTTCCTATGGCTCTCTACGAAACAGTGGGTGGTGACCTGAAGCAGGCCATGAAGACAGGCGATGCGTTCCGGAGGGATACGCTTCGTCTGCTTCAGAGTGCCGTGAAAAATGTCGCGATTGAGAAGCGTACAGCTGCAACGGAACTTTCCGATGCGGAAGTGGAGGACGTGATCAAGAAATTGGTGAAGCAGCGCAAGGATAGTATCACTCAGTATACGGCAGGTGGCCGCAGTGATTTGGCGGCCAAGGAACAGGAGGAGCTCGCTCTCCTTGCTGCCTATCTGCCTGAAGCACTGCCAGAAGCAGAACTGACAGTTCTGGTGAAAGAGGCTCTTTTCGGGGCAGGTCTGACGACCAAGGACAAGCTGGGTCAGGCGATGGGTGTGGCTATGAAACAGGTGGCTGGGCGTGCTGATGGCGATGCTGTCCGGCGCGTTGTCGAGACGCTCCTCTCGTAGTATGAAAGTGACTGTGTCTTACATGGAAGAAGTCGCCACTCCTTTTCGGGAAGGGTTTTTGACGCAGGTCACGGAAGAGACACTCAGACGTTGTCCACTTGGGGGATTGGCTCAGAAGGAAGAGATTTCTCTCAACGTGGTCGCGGTGACTCCGGAGCGCATTAGGGAACTTAATAAGACATATCGAGAGAAAGATGCAGTGACGGATATCCTTTCTTTTGGAGAGTATGCTGATACCGACGCAGTGGAGCGAGAAACAGCTCCGGCGTTGTTTCTCGGGGAGATATTTTTTTGTCAGGAGGTCATCACGCAAGCGGCAGAAGAAGATGCTGTGACATTAGAGCATGAGATGACCTATGTCTTTTCCCACGGCATACTCCATCTCCTCGGATATGATCACAGTGATGAGATGTTCGCCCTTCAGGACGCGGTGACCGAGGCACTTATAACGCATAAAAATAAACAGCCGCCAGAAAAAAAATCATTATGAAACGCCTCACGAGGAGCCTCACCCACGCCGCTCGTGGAATTATTTACACCCTCCACAACGAGCGGAATTTTCAGGTGGAAGTCCTTGCGGCCGGGGTGGTCGTTTTGCTCATGCTCTGGCTGCCGCTTTCTCGCCTCGAGGACGCCCTCCTTATTCTGGCCATGGCCTTTGTCTTGGCATTGGAACTCCTCAACACCGCGGTAGAACGGGTGATGGATATTTTAAAGCCACGGGTGCATCCGTATGCTCGGGTGGTGAAGGATGTCACTGCTGGGGCCGTCTTCGTCGTCTCTTTGGGGGCACTGGCGCTCGGGGTACTCATCTTCTTTCCATACTTTTTTTGATGAGAGCGCTTGGTAGAGCGGGGTCCAACCCGTTATTTTTGCAGGAAGAAATATTTTGGGGTATAATATGAAGCATAGGGCCTCGTTTTGAGGGGCTTGGTATTCTTTATTGCGTTCTTCGTTTATCCGAAGTTGTTCCATTCTGGTATGTCGAAAGGTCATTACTACATCGGTCTGGATATCGGTTCTTCAAATATCCGCGCCGTGATTGCGCAGGAGTTGTCGACAGATGAGCCGCTGCGCGTTGTCGGCACCGGTGTTGCACCATCGGAAGGTATTCGACGCGGTTCGGTGGTCAACGTTGAAGCGGTGGCGAGAGTTTCCAATGTCGTCCTGGAACAAGCGGAGCGGATGGCTGGTCATGCTGCTGAAACGGTGGTGGTGAGTGTTTCTGGTACGGAAATTGCTTGTCAGAATGCTCTCGGAGTCGTGGCGGTGGGTCGGGCGGATGGTGAGGTGACATACGATGATATGACCCGAGTCCTTGAGGAGGTACAGGCCCGTTTGACCTTGCCGCTCAATCGAGAAATCATTCATGTTATTCCCAAAGACTATCGCTTGGACGATCAGAAAAATATTAAGGACCCATTAGGGATGCATGGTGTCCGTTTGGAAATGAACGCTTTGGTCGTGAGTGATAGTACGGCTCATTTGAAAAATATCAGTCGCAGTTTGGAACAGGCCGGTACCAATGCTGATAGCTTTGTGGTGGAGCCACTCGCTTCGGCTGAAGCGGTGCTCTATGAGAAGCAGAAGGAACTTGGTACCGTTATCATCAATATTGGCGGGAGCACAACGTCGGTGGCGGTTTTTGAGGATGGTGACCTCCTTCATCTGGCCGTGCTGCCGGTCGGCGGGGCTCATATCACCAATGACATTGCGATCGGTCTGCGCACCTCAATTGCAGTGGCGGAGGCGGTCAAGGTTCAGTATGGAAGCGCCCTCCCCAAAGAAGTGAACAAGAAGGACGAGATTGACCTCGGCGCCATCGATTCTCAGGAGGAAGGATTGGTTTCACGTCATCATGTGGCCGAGATTATTGAGGCACGGTTGGAAGAGATGTTTCTCTTTGTGAATACGGAACTGAAAAATATTGGTCGCGAAGGGTTGCTGCCTGGTGGTGCTGTGTTGACCGGTGGTGGTGCTCTTTTGCCGGGCGCCGTCGATCTCGCGAAGAGTGTGCTTCGTCTGCCAGCGCAGATTGGATATCCCAAGCCACTCGGCGGTATTCTCGATCAGGTTGATAGTCCACAGTTCGCGACCGTCATCGGACTTATTCTTCTCGCGCAGTCGACAGGTGGCGAAAAGAAAACGAAAATATTTCGGGTGATGCCAGAGGGCCTACGAGACACTTTTGATAAAATTAAACAGTGGACCAAACGTTTTCTCCCGTAGTCTTGATGACCAAGTACTTCTTCAGGCAGGGAAAGACCCTGTTTTTTTGTGGGTTTCTCAGAAAAAGTGGCCAGGTTGACACCTTTTCTTTTCCTGTGATAGAGTGTATCTTCCGGTAGATGAGGGGCTTGTGCCGGGCCAGGGAAGCGCAGTATACTGGATGGGAAGTAATCGGTTGGTGACTCTCTTTTTTTAATCATAGAGACGTATGGCTGAGATTAAACCCGATATCGAGACGTTCGCTAAGATCAAGGTGGTCGGGGTCGGTGGTTCCGGTAACAACGCTATTTCGCGGATGATCGATGCCAAGATCAAGGGCGTGGAGTTTGTGGCGATCAATACTGATGCCCAGGCCCTCCATCATTCCAAGGCTCAGGAGAAGGTCCACATCGGAAAGAACCTGACGAAGGGTTTGGGTGCTGGTATGAATCCGGAAATCGGTCGTCAGGCAGCAGAAGAGAATCGTGATGAGATTCAAGAGGTCCTGAAGGGAGCAGACATGGTCTTCGTCGCCTGCGGTTTGGGTGGCGGGACTGGCTCCGGAGCAGCGCCGATCGTCGCTGAGACTGCCAAGGAATTGGGCGCGCTGACCGTCGGGGTGGTGACCAAACCATTTGCTTTTGAAGGATCACAGCGCCGAGCCATTGCCGAAGAAGCACTCGAAAATCTGAAGGATCGTGTCGACACACTCATTACCATTCCGAACGACAAACTGCTTTCCATCATTGATCGTCAAACGACACTCGTCAATGCTTTTCGTATCGTTGATGATGTCCTGCGCCAGGGTGTGCAGGGGATTTCTGACCTCATCACCAAGCCAGGTATCGTCAATGTCGACTTCGCTGATGTTCGGGCCATCATGGAAGACAGCGGCAGCGCCCTTATGGGCATCGGTATCGCTTCTGGTGAGAATCGCGCCGTTGAGGCAGCCAAGGCCGCCATTAACAGTCCACTTTTGGAGCTTTCTATCGATGGTGCCAAAGGCGTCTTGTTCAATATTTCCGGGTCGAGCGATCTGACGATGCTCGAGATCAACGAGGCAGCCAATATTATTACAGAAAACATCGATCCGAATGCCAAGGTCATTTTCGGCGCGGTCACTGACGATCAGATCCGTAAGGGTGAAATTCAGATCACCGTGGTAGCAACCGGTTTCGATATTCCGCGGACCAAGGAGGGGCCGGTCGGACTGATCAATCGGGCACCGAATGTGGCTCAGCGTCAGCGAGCGGCGCAGCTGGCGGCAGCCGAGGAGGAGCGCGAGCGCATCCAGGCGGAGGATGAAATCCTGGAAGAGACGCTGGCTTTTCCATCGCGCAAGATCGAACAGCCGGTGATGATTATCGAGGAAAAGATCCAGCCGCAACCACGCGGACTGACGGTCCGGAGCGAGGCCAATGGTCTGGTAGAAGAGGATCTGGAGATTCCGGCCTTTATCCGTCGCAAGATGAAAAAGTAGCTCCCGAGAAACTTTCTTCCGCCCCGACAGTGGGCGGTTTTCTTTTCGCGGGACGGGACAAAGGAGTATACTGGGGACAGACAAGGTTGCTTGTCGGTAATAAAGAAGTATCCTTATGCTGTGTCTCTTCTGTAGTCATCCTGATACGAGGGTCGTCGATTCGCGCGAAACCCAAGGGGGGCGGGCTATTCGTCGTCGGCGAGAATGTGAGAAATGTGGCGCGCGCTTCAGTACCTATGAGGAAGTAGAAATTTTCCGTCTCCTGGTGATTAAGAAAGACGGTCGGAAGGAGGAGTACGACAAGCACAAGATCGAGCATGGCTTGAAGCGTGCCTTCGAGAAGCGCCCGGCGGCCGATGAACAAGTGGCCAAGCTGATGAGTGAGATCGAATATGCCCTCCACGAGAAACACTGTCCTGAAATAGAGAGCCGAGAAATCGGCAAGCTTATTATGGAGAAGCTGAAGGACAGCGACGAGGTGGCCTATATTCGCTTTGCTTCGGTGTACAAATCATTCGGCAGTGCCAAGAGTTTCCTTAAGGCGCTGGAGAAACTCAAGTAGTCCCTATTCCGGGTATGCAGAAGGACGAGATATTTTTTGGGAGTGTCCTGTCATTTATTATCGGCATCGGATGCGGATCGTTTTTCTCTCCGCCTCTTTCGCTCATCGTCCTTTTGGGGAGCGCTTTCGCAGTAGCTCTTCTTTTTATTTTCCCTCGGCTACTCATTCTTTCCATCTGGGGATTCTTATTGATCGGATGTTTTGGCTCTTCGCTCGCTCTTCAGGAGCGGGTACATTTTTCGGCACTGCTCCTCCCAGAAGAGGCGGTGCACGGGGAGGTGCGGGTGATGAATGATCCGGAGGAGCGTGATTTTTTCCGTCAGACCATCCTCCATTTTGAAGCCTGTGAAAGTGCCACTTGTCCGCAGGAACGCATTTTGTGGCAGGCACCGCTCCTCATGGATGTCACGGCTGGCATGAGATTCGATTTTTCTTGTTCGCTGGAATTACCGAAAAATTTCAGTCTGGACTTTGATTATCAGATGTTTCTGGCCAAGGACGGCATCGGGTACATGTGTG
>JAYVWV010000023.1:0-8163 GCA_043785755.1 Candidatus Moraniibacteriota bacterium | reverse complement strand
TACCCTGGTTGATATTTGTCCAGAGATGATAGCTTCTACCGGTCAGCTCCTGACGGTGGCTCGCCCAGAAAACGAGACCCATGTCATCGCAAATTGGTGTGCTCTCCCTTTTCCTGATGCTCATTTCGATCTCATCATAGGAGACTGTCTCTGGTGGCTTTTTTCCACCACGAACCAAGAGCTCTTACGAGATGAGCTTGCCCGCGTACTCAAACCGGATGGCAAAGTAGTTTCTCGCAGTCATTATTGCAATCCGAACCTTGTGGGCGTAGATCTAGGGGAGCTTACACGGCAACACCTCCCACTCCTCACCGGTACCAGTGAAAATGAGAACAGTACACGAGATCTCCTCATGTCCCACCTCCTGGATGCGACCACCGATACCGCATTACAACGCTTCGACACGACCAAAGCAATAGCAGTGATCGAGGAGCTCCTCTCTCAGAACAAGCTAAATGATGCCGAGAAATCCTTCTTAGAGGGATGCGTTAGTAGGTTACACGGCCGCGTGAACTGGTCTTCGCAGACCCGTGAGCAAATCCTTCATTTTTTGAATAAGCGTTTTGTCCTCGAGAACGAAGTTTCGGCTGAAGATTACCCTGATGCGCCCTTCTTTCCCGTACTGAAGCTGAAAAAACAAGCTCTTCGGTGAAGATATCAATGACCAAGCGAGAACATATGGACCCACAACTTCTCACAATTTACGAAAACTGTCTCACGGCCCGCTCTCTGGACGAGCATCTCCAGAAATTATTCTACAGCGGCGAAGTGCCCGTTGCTTTGTTCATGAGTGGCGTGGGGGCGGAAGTAGGGTCTGGGACAGTCGCTACTTTGTTACAACCACATGACAGTCTCATACCTCACTATCGAGGGTTTGCAGAGATTGTCAGCAAACAGATGCCCGTCGAAAAGATTGCAGCAGAAATACTCAGGAAAAAGACCGGTCCATCAAAAGGGGTCGGTGATAGCTGCCCCTTCCACGACGTAGAGCGTAATGTTTTCGGTTCAAGTATGGTACTCGGCACAAAGTTCTCCATCGCCATTGGCATCGGACTAGGCATGAAGCTTAAGAATGATCCTGGAATTATCGCCGTTTTTTTTGGTGACGGAGAGTCCTCGAGAAGCACTTTCGGCAGTGCCCTCAATCTGGCTTCACTCTGGGAACTACCTATCCTGTTTGTCTGCAGGAACAACAGCGTTTCCATCAACGCGACAATAGAAAAAATGTCATCGACGAAAACGATTGCTGAGCGAGCGCAGGGGTACGATGTATCGACCGCCACAGTCCAGGATACCGACTGGGAGCAGCTCTACGAGAAATCAAAAGAATCCATCGCATTCGTTAGAAACAAACGAAGACCCTTTCTCCTGGAGATCGAAGAGAGGCGCTTCACATCACATACTGTGAAATCACCGAAGGGTGCCTTTTTCAGTGATATGATTCCAAACAATGAAGATCCCCTCCATTGTTTGGAAAGAGCCCTTCTCAAGACAGGTGTACCAAGCGAAGATCTTTCCAAGCGAAAAAAGAAAATCACCGCTCTGGTCGAAACAAGTATACAATCAGCCCTGGAGACAGGCTCCCTGTCACCTGAGGATATTCTTTCGACTTACTATGAATAAGAACCACATAACTTTCGCAGAGGCTCTACGAGATACTCTGAGGGAGGAGCTCGTGCGCGACCCAAATATCATTATCATCGGAGAGGACATCCTCAACCTTGATAGAGAGAGGCAGGCAGTAGCTGGCGACATCGGAGATACGTTCCCACACAGAGTCCTCAATCACTTGCCGCTCGTAGAAGAAATGCTCGGAGGAATTGGCCTGGGATTGAGCTTCAAGGGCCTGAAACCAATTATTCAACTCGATTATTCTACTTTTCTTACCCTGATGTTCGGTGATATCCATCGCATCGGGACATGGCGCTATCGAATGTTTGAAAAGAGTGGTCCCGGAATCGTTTTTCGGGTTGGTCATGAAGGGTACACAGGCAAAGGTGCTGAACTCACAACGTCCTTCTTGGGAGCGATTTTCCATTTCCCCAATATCAGAATCGTTATTCCGTCTCAACCGTACTACGCGAAAGGACTTCTCCGGACAGCACTCCGTTCTGGTGAACCCGTCATATTTTTTGAACACAAGCAACTCTACGAAATGACTGACGGCCCGGAACTTCCCGAAGAGGACTATATGCTTCCCTTCGGCCTCTCGCCGATTTTCAGGCACGGGAATGATATCACCCTTATTGCTTGGGGCTATACGAGTTGCCTGGCTCTGCAAGCGGCAGAAGCCCTCGCCAAAAAAGGCATCCAAACTGAGGTCATTGTACCCCAGACACTCCATCCTTTGAATATGGAGCCAATCTTTGCTTCTGCCGAAAAAACGCGCGCCATCGTCGTCATAGAAGAAGATATGCTCCGCGGAGGGATAGGCGCAGAGATTTGTGCTCGCATCGCCGAAAAATCCTCCGGGTATCAAATACAACGTATCGCCGCCAAGAATACTTCTTTCCCGACAGGGAAAAAACTCGAGGAGCCTTTCCTGCCAACCACACCGGAAATCATCAGGGTCTGTGAAGAGATAGTCAAACGGAAACCGTGGCGGTTATGGTAGCGACGATTTTTTCAAATGCCTCCCTGTCGAAAGGCGGCGTAAGAGTTTTTTTCAGATCAGCGACTTGCCCCCTCAAATCTCTTTCATTCATAGTTTTCCTGATCAGAATGTCACCGAAGAGATCGGCAATCAAATCCATACTTCTCTCGTCCGCGCCGCAGTAGGTGATTTCTTGCACCCCAATCCGCACGGCTAATCTCCCCGGCAATGTCGGGGCGTTTATCGTGTTGGTGATGATGTTATGTCGCGCCAGCGTCATGACCGCATCGAATGCATCACAGAAGGGATGAGTATCAATCCACACCTGGTGTGATTGGGTAAATCCCAAGTTTTTTGCCAGAACCGTCAAACCTTTTTCGTCGAGCCTCCTGGCCAAATGCTGGGCGTTTTTTATTACTTGCGCCGCATATTCTCCCCAATGACCTCTCATTTCCTCCAACACTATCGTGAGCGCCGCGACATCCCCTCCGTGGTCATGCGAGACGAACACTCGACTGTACTCATCTATGGCCTTGTGCCAGGTTTCATCATTGGTCGCGATGAAGCCCTTATGGGGCCCAGGTATCGTCTTATGAGTGCTCCCACCAAGAAACCCCGCCCCTTCTTTCAATGGATCCTGAAAACTCCCCCCGAAGGTTAGTCCCATGGTATGGGAGCCGTCATAGTATATTTTCACCGACTCGGGAAGGCTGGCTTTTATTTCATTCACTCGTTGCGGAAAAAGAACGTGCGGCTGATCCAGATAAATGAGCGATACCCCCTCTCGTTCTATGAATTCAGACAAACGGCTGGTATCAACCGAAAAGACTGCCTGATCATACGGCAAAGAGACCACTCGGAGTCCCAAGCGTTTGGCCACAGCCGATGTGATGGCGTGCCCACCATTTTCGGGAGAAATACTGGCCACGGTATCACCAATTCGCGCTAGCGCTGCGAGCGCGATGGTCATCGCACTCACTCCAGAGACCGGCCTGATATTGACAAACTTAGCACCAGTGACTTCCTGCAGCAACAGAGTACAGCGCTCATAGATGCTTTCCGAAAATTCGTTCCCAGGAAATGCCCAGTGTCTACTTTTCTCCAAAGGAAAATAATAGCGGTTCATGACATCCGTGAGAAGTGCTAGTCGAGCCGAAATACTGGGCGAATTCTCACTCGCCACTAAATAAAGTCGTTCATTGTAGGCTTGTTGCTGATTGATAATATCATCAAGCGTGTCCGTATGCATCCCTTTTATTCTACAAATTATTTCTGAAAAAATTCCTTCACAGATTCAACCGTCTTCTGCACATCCTCCATCGTCGTAATATTGTATATAGGCAGGGAGAGCACTTCGGCTGCAGCCTGCTCGCTCATCGGAAAATCCCCTGTCTTGTGCTCCTGATGAAAAACGGTCAGGTAGGGTAGTGGGACAGGATAATATATCGTTGGTTGCAAAAAAAGTCTTCTCCCAGCACCTTTTGTAAGGTGACTAAAGAGTGCGTCCCGCCTGGCGGTCCGGATAGTGTAGCGATACCAGGTGTGTCCGTTTCCTTCGACGGTCTCGGGCAGAATGATGTCCTTGATATGAACCAGCTGTTTCGTATAATATTCCGCCAGCTTCTTCCGATGAGCCAGCCAGTAATCCAAAAAGTCAAATCGCACCAGAAGCGCCGCCGCTTGTAACTCTTGCAATATATCATTGACTCCGACGACACGATGATCACGATAAATGACCTGTTGTCCGTATGTCCTCCCCTTATCCACCGTTTCATACAGCGCGTCTTTTTTCTGGAAAACGATTGCCCCGGCATTCCCGGGCGCTGAAAGTGGCTTGGTCGAGGAAAAGCTGAAGCAACCGATATCGCCTAATGTGCCAACGAACCGGTCCTGACCATCAATCCTTATTTTCGCCCCAAAAGATTGTGCGGCGTCCTCAATGACGAATAGCGACTTCCCTGCTGCTATCTTCAGAATTTCCCCCATACCCGAGGCTCCCTGGCCGAAAAGATGCGCCACTATAATTGCCTTGGTACGATCCGTAACTTTTTCACTGATTTTTGATGGATCGAATGCATAATCATGCAAACGAATATCAGTAAAGACAGGCGTCGCACCGACCGACAGTATCGAAGAGGCTGTAGAAACAAAGCCGAATGCTGGTACAATAACCTCATCACCGGGACCTATGCCCAACACCTTCAGTGCAGAGATAAGGGCGCTCGTCCCGCTATTCACGCCGAGTACCGGTGCACCACCAAGCATCTTCGATACCGTCCTCTCAAATTCTCTCACGGCTGGATTCCCGAACATGGGGTAGTGCGATTTTTTCTCGACGACACGATAAATCGCTTGAAGCATGGCATCCTTTTCTATTGCTTCTATTGATTTTTTCGAAAAAAAGACATACAATAAAAATCAATAACTTTAAACCTTATTAGACTAACGGTGCTTCTGTCACAGGACCTTCGTATCTAATAACTGCCCCAACGCCACCCGGATACTTTCGACACCGGGTAGAACAACATCTGCGAGATCACCAGCAGGAATAGGGATATTCTTGGCGCCATGGCGCGCGCCACGAACTTCCGGGCACTGCTCGTGAATAAGCGAGAGTATCTCGGCACCGACGCCGCCCATCACCCACCCTTCTTCGACAATCAACACTTTCTTCGTTTTTTTGACACTGGCCAGAATCATTTCCATATCGAGCGGCTTGATACTCAAGAGATCAATCACTTCCACTTCGTTTTCTACGCAGTATTTGTAGAGGTCTCGCTCAATCAGATGTGCCAGATAGCCATATGAGATCAGTGTTGCCCGTGTTCCTGAGAGTGCCAACCGAGCCTGACCCAGAGAAACGACATATTCTTCTGCAGGGACCAGTCCCTGTTCACTATACAGGCGATCATGCTCAAAAAAGAGCACTGGGTTATCATCACGAATGGCCGATTTCAAAAGGCTCTTGGCTGTCGCAGGTGAGGAAGGAGCAACAATCTTGATACCCGGTACTGACAAGTAGGTAGCGATGGGGTCACCGAAAAATTCAGTGGAGGTGGCTTTTTTGCTCGAAATAGTCGAGCGAAGCACGAGTGGCAATATCACCTTACCCGCACATTTTGATCGCCACATACCCATGAGAAAAATATCCGATGCCGCCAGATGGAGAAAATTAGCAGAGACGAACTCCACGATAGGTCGCATACCCATCTGAGCAGCGCCAAGAGCCATGCCGACGAACAGTTCCTCATTCATCGAGGTGTCAATGACCCGTTCCGCACCGAACAGATCAAAGAGCCCTATAGTCACCTTGTTGCGCCCGCCGAATTGCGCGATATCCTCACCAAAGACAAAAACCGCATGATTCCGTATCATTTCCTCGCGCAACGCCTCATTGAGAGCGGTGCTAAAACTGATCATTCGCGATGATTCAGGCATAAACCTCTTTTTCTAATTCTTCCAAGCTCCGAGATGGTTCTTCTTCGGCCGATGCCAGAGCGCTGTCTACTTCTGCCATATATCTTTTCCAGAATTCCCCCACCTCACCGATTCTCACCAGTCCGCTCTCGCTCATGGTTTTCATCAGCATACTATATGGATCACGCCTGGACCATCGCATCTTTTCTTCTTGAGGCACATACAAAGCAGCGTCATCGATATTGTGACCAACGACACGGTATGTCTGAAGCTCAATAAAAGCCGGGGAACGTTTTTCTCTTACCGAAGAAATTATTTTTTTGTCGGACTGAAAAGAGCAACGACATCATTACCATCCAGAGAGACGCTGGGCATTCCGAAAGAACGCACTTTCTCAATGAGCGGGGTCATTGAAGTATCCGTAAAACGAGTAGTCACCGAATATTGGTTATTAATACAGACGAACAGAATTGGGAGAGACCAAAGCACCGCCAAATTGAGAGCACTATAAAAATTCCCCCGCGTCGTCGTCCCGTCTCCAAAAAACATCACGACAATACTCCCGTCATTACGGAAACGAGTCGCCAATCCCATACCAATAACCACCGAAAAACCCTGTCCCAAAATAGCTGGTGCTGAATAAATATTATCTTCCGTACTAAAAAAATTTCCCGCCCCACCATAGCCCGCGACCGTCCCTGTTTTTTTGGCCACCATCTCACCTACCATTCCCTTCGTATTCATGCCTTTTCCGATGGCTGCCGTAAACCCTCGATAATGAGGCATCAAAACATCCTTTTTTTCCAAAAAATGAGTAATAACTGCTACGCCGCCCTCCTGTCCGTAGTCACTGTAAATCATCCTTTTTACTTCCCCCTGCCTAAACAGCGGGATTAACTTCTTCTCTAAGATCCGTACTTTAATAATCGTTTTCAAAACAGCAATAAGGGGCTCACGCCCAATCATCAGTGCAAGAAAAATATTCTTCATCTTCCTCAGTATCTTCATACAATCATGATCATGCCACCATTCACGACAATGACCTGACCGCTCACAAATTGAGAAAGTGACGACGAAAGGAAGAGGGCTACCTTGGCGACATCCTCCGGAGTCCCGACTCTTCCGAGGGGAGTTTTTTTGGCTTCTCGTTCAAAGTAATCTTGGCCACCCATATGATGAGCGTGGTCAGTGTCTATCAAGCCCGGAGCAATTGCGTTAACGGCGATAGAGTACTTCCCCAACTCTTGAGACAAGGCCTTCGTCAGCCCGATCAAACCACTTTTGGCAGTGACATAGGCCGCTCCGCCACTCCGGCCATGGATACCAACGACTGATGCCATATTGACTATCCTTCCTCCCTTTTGCTGCTTCATTATCGGAAGTACGGCCCGTGACATCAAAAAAGCACTCTTTAGATTCGCGTTTATATCCCTTTCCCAAAGGGCTGTGTCCATATCCTCAAACATTTTCCAATCTGTTCCTCCAGCATTATTGATAAGAATATCAATGCGATTTTCCTTGGCAAGCACGCCCGAAATAAACTCCCGTGTAAAGTGTTCATCAGAAACATCACCGGCCGTTCCGTCGACAATCAATCCCTGACCACGGAAATCAGCCAGAGCATCCTGGAGTGTCTCCTCGTTCCGACCATTAAGAAAGACATGCGCACCATGCTCAGCGAGCTCCCGCGCACAAGCTCGCCCGATACCACGCGTCGATCCGGTCACGATCGCCACCTGACCACGAAGATCTAAATAATTTATCCTCTCCATACCGAGCATTACTGTTCGAAAAACAACTTTCTCCCTTCGTCCTGAACCAACCATCCTAATAAAATTCTTCTCTAAGTATAGGCTCAAGCTGCGCCCATTAGCAAGGTTCGCCACGGAACACTCCTTAATAATAGGTCATCCTTGTTATCTTCCACGAAGACTCTTCTTTTCTCAATTCAAAGATGCGGTTGGTCAATTCTTCCCGAAAATTTTGAAATCGAACATAACGGACGCAAGAAACAGTAGCCCGCCAGTCACTGGTCATACGGATTAGCACATTTTTATATTTCATACCTCTTACAGACGGAGTAATTTTTTTCATCTTTTCCAAATAGGCTGTTTTCGTCATGAACTCATTCTCTTTTTGAAACAACATGATAG